>JADZDJ010000024.1 GCA_020851115.1 Pirellulales bacterium | reverse complement strand
AGCCGACGGGTATCACATCGAGTGCGTTCTGTTGCGCGATGGCCCACGACGCACGATTTGCATCAGTTCTCAGGTTGGCTGCGCGATGGGTTGCGTCTTCTGCGCCAGCGGGCTGGATGGTGTGATTCGCAATCTCAATTCAGGCGAAATTGTCGAGCAGATGTTGCGACTAGCGCGATTGCTGCCGGCCGACGAGCGGTTGAGCCATATCGTCGTCATGGGGATGGGGGAGCCGCTGGCAAATCTCGATCGACTGCTGCCGGCATTGGACGTGGCCACCGATCCGACCAGGTTAGGAATCAGCCATCGGCGGATTACGATTTCTACCGTCGGATTGCCGCCAGCAATTCATCGATTGGCGAAGTTGGATGCACGATTTCAATTAGCGGTGTCGCTTCACGCGCCGGATGATGAATTGCGAAACCAGCTTGTGCCAGTGAATCGAAAAATTGGCCTCGCGACAATTATCGAGGCGGCCGATCATTATTTTGACGTTTCTGGCCGGCGGCTGACGTTCGAGTATGTACTGCTCGGTCAGTTGAACGATCAGGTGGAGCATGCGTATCGGTTGGCGAAACTCCTGCAGGGCCGGCTGGCGCTGATTAACGTGATTCCCTACAACCCAGTGGCCGGTTTGCCTTATCAATCGCCAGCCAAGAAAACGCAGCAACGGTTTGTCCAAATTCTCCAGCAGGCTGGGCTGAACGTGCAAATTCGCGAGCGCAAAGGAGACGAAATCAACGCGGCTTGTGGACAATTGCGGAGATCGACGCCGCAATTGCTGTCGCTATCGTAGCGGCACGTTTCAATCTCCGATCCAAAGCGAACCAACACCATGCACGGTGGGCGGTCAAGGGCTTCTCGACACAGAAATGAGAATCGGCCGGATATTACCATCCGGCCGATTTATGGTTCCAAGCCAGGGCAATTGCTCGAAACCAATGGAGCGTTCTTGACGCCAGAGCGGCTAGTCGAATTCGGAGGCGACACGACTACCCGGTCGTCTAACCGAACTACACCCGCCACGCGTCGGCAACAATTGATACACAGTTGACGCTCGTGGAAAGTGCTGACTCGCCCGCTAATTGTGACCACTCCCAACTGGGCGTCAACTTTTAGAGACCGCAAACCTGGAAAATGCTTGCAACTGAGAAAATTGATGACGCGACGCCGCAATTCCTGATCCGCCCGCCTGGGCTGAGCTTCCAAGCAAACCATGATTTCAACCCTGAATATAGAAAGGCGATAGAACGATCGTCTTATACTCGTTTTTGAGTCAATCATTGCAACAATCATGCCAGTCCAGTACAGGAATATGGAAATTCTCGAAAAAGGACGACTTCGTCGAAGAATCCTGAGCGAATCTAGCAGTGTTGCTCGCAATGAAAACCGTTCGATGCGAGCGTTTTTGCTTGCTTGGGAATCTATCTGGAATGTAAGCGTTCAATCACTGTCAATCGAGTGCGCGGATGCAGATGCTCCACAACCGGTGGACTGGTATGCTGGGTAAGTTGTCCGATGTCATATTTCGGCAGGGGGAACAATGCTTTTCGATCGCCGCGCACCAACCAAGCCTCTCGCTGAATTTTTGCGGCGACTGGGAATGTCGCTGGAATCGGGCATTGACATTCGCCGCGCTCTGGCTAGCGAAGTGAACCGCTCGCCGGCGTCGATGCGGGCGGAGGTCGAGTCGATCGAGGCCGACGTTGCGACAGGACGGACGCTCGCTCAAGGATTCGATCGCTGCGGCGAATTCTTTCCGCCGCTAGCACGAGAACTCGTCGATGTCGGCGAGCAATCTGGGCATCTGCCTGAAGTTCTCAAGCAGCTCACCGAGCATTACGAACAGCGGATGGCGATGTGGAAGCAATTCGTCGGTAGCATCACCTGGCCGATGGTCCAATTCGGAATCGCGATATTCGTGCTCGGATTCTTGATTTGGATTTCCGGCGTCATCGAAGGTATCACTCGAGCAAAAACCGACATTTTAGGGATGGGCTTAACCGGTACACGAGGGTTGGTTGTGTATTTGGTATTTTTAGGAGCCGCGGCGGTTGGGATCTTGTGCCTGTACAGATCAATCATGCGCGGCGAACTGTGGGTCGCCCCCATTCAGCGAGCGATCTTCAAGGTGCCGATGCTCGGTCAATCGCTGCAGACGATGGCGATTGCCAGATTTGCTTGGACGCTACATCTGACGACGCACACAGCGCTCGATGTGAAAAAGTGTCTGCGATTGGCGCTCAAAAGCACTCATCATGTCGAATTCACCAGCCAGATTTCAGCAGTCGAGGCTGGAATTCAGCGCGGCAACGAGATCCACGAAGTTCTCGCGGCCACTCATGTCTTTCCATCCGAATTCATTCATGCCGTGCAAGTCGGGGAAGAGAGTGGGCGATTGACCGAAAGCCTGGGCGTTGTTGCCCGCCAGTACCAAGACGAATCGCGGCGGGCGCTTGCGATTTTGACTCAATTTGCCGGCTATGCCGTGTGGGCGGTCGTGGCGGTGCTGATCATCTTGCTGATTTTCAGGCTCTTTGGAAGTTACGTTGGAGCCATCAATCAGGCGGTAGAAATGACGATGCCTCACAGAAAATGAACTAGTCAACTGCATGGACGAGTGCTGGCTCCCAAGTGTTGGGGCGATGGGACAGTTCAGAGGGTTTCGCCATTTCACTCACTTCTCGTTGATTGCGCATACAAAGGTCGCCGACTGCCTAAATCGCAGGCAAATATGCAGTTTCTTGATGCGGTGGGAAACAGCATCAGAATTTTTCCTAACCCGATTGCAAGACGGCAATTATGCAATATCATGCTGGTTCGACTTTGCGTCTTGTGGCATTCCAATTGCTATTGCACCGCTAACTATTGCGCCGCCGCGACACAGGCGGCATGGGTTCAATTGATGGAACCTATGCGATGAGTGCTCGGACGGCGATCTGTCATTAAACCTTCTGGACCAATCTTGAGAAAGGGAAACTCCCGTGAAGCCCAAAGAAGTGCTGGCGTTGTGCCGCGAAAAGGATGTCAAGGCGGTGGATATGCGATTTATGGACTTTCCTGGCTTGTGGCAGCACTTTACGATTCCGGTGAACAAGCTGGACGAAGACGTGTTTGAAAACGGCCTCGGTTTTGACGGTTCGAGCATTCGTGGCTGGCAAGCCATCAACGAAAGCGACATGCTCGTGGTGCCACAACCGGAGACGGCGTTCTTGGATCCATTCACCACGCTGCCAACATTGGTCATGGTCTGCAACATCCAAGACCCGATTACACGGGAAGACTATAGCCGCGATCCGCGCAATGTCGCCCGTAAATCGACGAACTATCTGAAGAGCACCGGTATTGCCGACACCTGCTACATCGGACCCGAGGCGGAGTTCTTCATCTTCGACGACGTACGATACGACTACAATCCGCACGAAGGATACTACCACCTGGACAGCGCCGAAGGTGAATGGAACCGCGGCAAAGACGAAAAACCGAATCTGGGCTACAAGATTCGCTACAAGGAAGGCTATTTCCCCGTTCCACCGACCGACTCTTTGATGAACATCCGCAATGAGATGATGCAGTCACTCATCGACTGCGGCATCGACATCGAGGCTCAGCACCATGAAGTCGCCACCGCGGGTCAAAGTGAAATCGATATGCGGTTTAACGAACTGGTGAAGATGGGCGATCAGGTGATGATTTACAAATACATCATCAAGAACGTCGCCAAGAAATACAATAAGACGGTGACGTTCATGCCCAAGCCTGTGTTTTCCGACAACGGCTCCGGAATGCACACTCACATTTCGCTCTGGAAAGGCAGCACCCCGCTGTTTGCCGGCAGCGGCTATGCGGGCCTCAGCGAGATGGCCATGTATGCGATCGGCGGCCTGTTGAAACACGCTCCATCGATTCTGGCATTCTCGAACCCGACAACCAACAGCTATAAGCGATTGGTGCCAGGTTACGAAGCGCCGGTGAACTTGGCGTACTCGCAGCGGAACCGTTCGGCATCTTGCCGCATTCCGATGTATAGCCCCAGCCCGAAGGCCAAACGCGTCGAGTTCCGTTGCCCCGATCCAAGCTGCAATCCCTATTTGGCGTTCGCCGCCATGCTGATGGCGGTGATTGACGGCATCCAGAATAAGATCAATCCAGGCGATCCCTTGGATAAAGATATCTACGACCTTTCGCCGGAAGAACTGGCGGAAGTGCCGAAGACTCCAGGCAGCCTGGAGGACGCCCTCATGGCCCTCAAGCACGACCACGCGTTTCTCTTGCGCGGTGACGTGTTCACGAAGGACGTGATCGATACGTGGATCAAGTACAAAATGGAAAAAGAAGTCGATGCGATGCGGTTACGCCCGCATCCGTACGAGTTCTGTTTGTACTATGATATGTAAGCGTCGCCGATTGGCCGCAGTCCGATTTCCTAAAATGACATCAGCCTTGGAGTTTACCACTCCAAGGCTTTTTTGCCGAAATCGACCTATTATTTCAGTCCAATCACGGCAGAAACGAGCCTACAAGCCCTTGCGCGGTAAAAAGTATTCCCGTCGGCATTAAGAGTTGTTAAAATAAACTGTCCTCGCCGGGGTGAATATTGAACTGCTGCACCTCAGCCAGCACCATGCAGCAGGTCCTCCCCGGTTCGAAGCGGCGTCGTGGTGCCCGCCCTGGTCAAATTCTACTTCGTCGAAATGGAGCGTTCCATGCAGACGCAATGGCGGCGAGTCGTTCTATTCCTCGCTGGGTGCTCATTCGGTGCATTCGCCACGCGGGCAACGGCGGAAAGTCAATTGGCACCGGTCGATTTCAATCGTCAGATCCGACCGATTTTTTCGGACTATTGCTTTGCCTGTCATGGGCCGGATGAAACGCATCGCGAGGGCGACCTGCGACTGGATCAAAAAGAGAGCGCGTTTGCCAAGCATGATGGCAACTCGTTGATCGTTCCCGGCGACAGCGCGGCCAGTGAGTTGTTCAGGCGAATTAGTGCAAAAGATGCCGAAGATCGCATGCCGCCGCCGGAGGCAGAAAAGAAGCTGACGCCAGAACAGATTGAACTCGTGAAACGTTGGCTCGAGGAAGGGGCCAAATGGCAAGAGCATTGGGCGTTTGTGGCGCCAGTGAAGCCGGAAGTGCCGCAACTCGAAGGAGGTGCGGAGGGTTCAGGGGGCAGGGTTCGGAATGTCGTGGATGCGTTTATCGTGGCGCGATTGCAACGCGAGAAACTAACCATGTCGCCGGAGGCGGATCGGGTGACCCTCCTTCGTCGCGTGACGCTCGATCTTACGGGATTGCCGCCGACTCCGGATGAGGTCGATGCATTTTTGAAAGACGAATCGTCAGACGCTTACGAAAAAGTCGTTGATCGGCTACTGTCGTCGCTGCGATTCGGCGAGCATATGGCACGGCAATGGCTCGATTTGGCCCGTTACGGCGATACGCACGGATTGCACCTGGATAACGAGCGCGAGATTTGGCCGTATCGCGATTGGGTGATCAAGGCATTCAACGAGAATCTGCCGTACGATCAGTTCGTCGTCGATCAGCTCGGTGGCGATTTATTGCCAAATGCCACGCTCGACCAGCAGGTGGCTACCGGATTCAATCGCTGCAACGTGACGACCAACGAAGGAGGTTCAATCGACGAAGAATTCTACGTGCGCTATAACGTCGATCGCGTCGATACCACCGGTACGGTTTTTATGGGACTGACGCTCGGCTGTGCGGTTTGTCACGACCATAAGTACGATCCCATTACCCAGCGCGAATTTTATGGGTTGTTCGCCTTTTTCAACAGCACGCCAGAACGGGCGATGGACGGCAACGCAAAGGATCCGCTTCCGGTGGTCAAGCTGCGACCGCCATCTCAACAGCGGCGGCTCGAAGAATTGAACGAAAAGCTGGCAGGGCTCCGACAAGCACAAGCCCAACGCACGACTAGCGACGATGTGAAAGTTGCGCAGGCGCAATGGCTGGAGGGGCCTGCGGCAAGGCCCGAATTGCACCAGGAAGAACCTGGCGATCTCTACGCGTATTGGACGTTTGACAAACTCGACGGCGATGATATCAAGAGCCAGTGCGGCGATCGTCCGCCGGGTAGGTTGATGGAGCATCCCGAAAAAGTGCCCGGAAAAGTCGGCGATGCACTGAAGTTTTCCGCCGCGTCGTATGTGGAACTTGGCAACTGCGCCGATTTTGATCGCGGTGCGGCATTCTCGCTTGGGGCCTGGATCAATGTGCCCAAGAAGGCCCGCGGCGCGGTGATCGCCAAAATCGATGAGCAATCTGGCTTACGCGGCTACGATCTACAAATTGATGGAGGATCCGTCGCCGTCACACTCTGTTCGACCGAAAAGGAACTTCTCAAGGTTCATAGCAAAGCCCATGTTTTAGCGGATCAGTGGCAGCATTTCTTTGTGACTTACGATGGTTCCGGTAAAGTGGCGGGATTGAAGATTTACATCAATGGCGCACTCTCGTCGCTGCAAGTGGAAGAAGATTGCCTCGGCAGCAGCATTCGCAATCGCGCGCCGTTGCGGATTGGTCGCCTTAATCAGGGCGGGGCGTTGATCGGGGGCGCTGTTGATGAAGTTCGCATTTACCAGCGCGCATTAGCAGCCGAAGAGGTGGCGGCGTTGACCGGTGCCGATCCGATCGTGAAAATCCTCGCCGTCGAACCGGAAAAACGCACCAACGAGCAGAAGACGGCGCTACAAACCTACTACTTAAAGCATTATGACGAGCCGTATCGGCAATTCAGCGAAGAGATCGCTCCGCTTGAAGAGGAACAGCAGGAAATCGAACGAATTCCGGTGCCACTGTCGCTTGTGATGCAGGAACTGCCGCAGCCACGGGACGCCTTTGTTTTAGAGCGCGGCGAATATGATAAGCGCGGGGAAAAAGTAGAGCGGCTCGTTCCAGCAGTGCTGCCGCCGCTGCCGATCGGTGCGCCGGTGAATCGCTTGGGATTGGCGGAGTGGCTCGTCCATGCCAACCATCCGCTGACGACCCGCGTTGAGGTCAATCGCTTTTGGCAGCAACTCTTCGGCATAGGGCTGGTGCCGACGAGCGAGAATTTCGGTTCGCAGGGAGAGCCGCCGACCTACCCGAAACTACTCGATTGGCTGGCGGTCGATTTTCGCGAAAGCGGCTGGGATGTAAAGCGAATGCTTAAGATGCTTGTGATGTCGGCTACTTATCGTCAATCGTCAAGAGTGACTCCCGTATTGCACACGCGCGATCCACAGAACACGCTGCTTGCGCGGGGGCCGCGGTTCCGGCTCGACGCGGAAGCGGTTCGCGACCAAGCGCTCTTCGTCAGCGGACTCTTGGTCGAGCAAATTGGCGGACCCTGCGTTAGGCCCTATCAACCGCCGGGGCTGTGGGAGGCGGTTGCCTTTACGAGCAGCAATACCGGCCACTATGTCCAAGACAAGGGAGACGCACTCTACCGCCGCACTATGTATACGTTTTGGAAGCGAACGTCCCCGCCGCCGACATTGACGCTGCTGGATGCCCCGTCGCGCGAAAATTGCACGCCGCGCCGATCGCGAACCAATACGCCGACCCAGGCCCTGGCGCTGATGAACGACGTGCAGTTTGTCGAGGCTGCCCGCCACTTGGCCGCCCGCGGAATGAAAGACGTCGGCATGGAACCGAAAGCTCGCGCGGCCCATATGTTCCGCTTGGCCACAGGCCGCTTGCCCAAGGATGAAGAACTCGCCGTCATGGTGAGTAGCTACGAAAAACATTTGGCCGTTTACAAGGCCGACGGCCCAGCGGCGAAAAAATTGCTTGCGGTCGGCGATTCAAAGCGCGATGAATCGCTCGATGCAGCGGAACACGCCGCCTGGACCATGGTTGGAAGCCTGATATTGAACTTGGACGAGGTTTTAACGAAGGGTTAATGCAATCTGCGTTTTTCATTTCACCCTAACCTCTAGCCCCATCATGACTCCTCTCGAACGATTCCAACTCGCAATGACACGGCGAGCGTTTCTCGGCAGGTCCGCTGCTGGCATCGGCAGCTTTACCTTGGCTGGCATGCTCGCCAATCAGGCTCGATATGCCCGCGCAAGTACAGCGGCGTCCATCGGCGTCGGATCCGAATCGGCCGGCGGCTTGCCGGAATTGCCTCACTTTGCGCCGAAGGCGAAGCGGATGATCTATCTGATTATGAACGGCGCTCCGTCGCAAATGGATCTGTTCGACTACAAGCCAAAGATGAACGATCTGTTCGACAAAGACTTGCCCGAATCGGTGCGCAACGGACAGCGATTGACGACCATGACCTCCGGGCAAAAGCGGTTCCCGATTGCACCGTCGATGTTCAAGTTCGCCCAGCATGGCCAAAGCGGCGCGTGGGTCAGCGAACTATTGCCGCACACGGCCGGCGTGGTTGACGATTTGGCGTTCATCAAGTCGCTGCACACCGAAGCGATCAATCACGACCCGGCATGTACCTATATCCAAACCGGCAATCAAATTCCCGGTCGGCCGAGCATGGGCTCTTGGCTGTCGTATGGCCTGGGAACCGAATGTCACAATTTGCCGGCGTTCGTTGTGATGACACCGACCTGGAGCAGCAAGAACGACGCCCAGGCGCTATTTAGCCGGCTGTGGGGAAGCGGCTTTCTGCCGTCGAAGCATCAAGGCGTCGCGCTACGGGCCAAGGGCGATCCTGTGCTGTATTTAAGCGATCCGCCCGGCGTGACGGGAAAAACGCGGCGCGACATGCTCGATTCACTGGCCGAACTAAACCGGCAGCAATTCGATGAATTTGGAGACCCCGAAACAGCCGCCCGCACCGCCCAGTACGAAATGGCCTTCCGGATGCAGACCTCGTTGCCGAACGTGGTCGATATTTCCGGCGAGTCGCCAGCCACACTCGACCTATACGGCCCCGATGTGAAGCAGCCTGGCACCTTTGCCGCCAGTTGCTTGCTTGCGCGGCGACTGGTGGAACAAGGAGTTCGCACCGTGCAAATCTTTCATCGCGGCTGGGATCAACATGCGAACTTACCTCGCGATTTGAAATCGCAATGTCACGACGTCGACCAGGGCAGCGCCGCCCTTATCAAGGATCTCAAACAGCGCGGACTCTTCGAGGATACTCTGGTAGTTTGGACCGGCGAATTTGGCCGCACGGTCTATTGCCAAGGCAACCTTACCAAGACCGAATACGGACGTGATCACCACCCCAAATGCTTTACCGCCTGGATGGCCGGTGCCGGCGTGAAGCCGGGAATTACTTATGGAGCGACGGACGATTTCAGCTACAACATCACCGAAAACCCCGTTCATATTCACGAGTTGAACGCGACTATTCTTCACCTGATGGGCATCGACCACCGCCGACTGAGCGTGAAGCATCAGGGGCTTGATGTGCGGCTTACGGGCGTGGAGCCGGTAAAACCGGTAATGGATTTGCTGCTCTAGAATCTCACAGAACGGCGTTCGACCCAAGATCTTTCGGGTCCGAATCTTGGGAACTTGGGCCTTCGGCCACAGGACGATTGCAAAGTCATTCGTTCAAAGCTCCGATGAGTTTAAGTGGGTAGATCGGGTGCTAGCAGAGTTCATTGGCGCGAGCCCGGATTGGCCGGCGATCTTTGGGGTTGGCCAGACGTAACAGGGTAAGGGCGACGACGGTGAGACTTGCCAGCCGCGACGTCAATCCTGGCCGACGACTCTAGTGTCGGACTTCGTCCCACCCACGGTCTTGGACGAAGTGCAGGCTGTTCTCCACCTGCCCATGGCCGCGTATATGCTTCAACTGCACCGGCGTGGTGGTTGCCGGATCACCCAGTTCGGATTGGTCTTTTCCTAATACAGATGGGACTTTGCAATCGTCCTGTCGAACCTCAACCAACACCGAAGTTATTTTTCCCGCGTTCCTCAGTCCTTCAAATGAAACAGCCGCTTCAGCGCTTCCAGCAGGCCCTGCGGAGTTCCATAGCGAGATTCTCGTCGCAGCGATTCCAGCGGCGGGTGCAAGAGCTTGTTCACATAGCGCTCGAACGATTGCGAAATTTCTGATTTGGTACGCTCGTCGAGATCGGGCAGTTTGTTGAACAATCGGCGCAACTCATCGTCGCGGATGTCTTGCCAACCTTGTCGAAGTTGCTGGATGATCGGCCCTGTGGCTCGGTGATATAGCTCTTGCATAAACTGGCTAGTCTCGGACTCGACAATCTCAATGGCCATGGGCAACTCCTTGTCGCGCTGAGCGCGGTTCCTGCGACAAACTTCCTGCAGGTCGTCGAGCGAATATAAGTAAACGCCCAAGCAATCACCAATCGCCGCCTCAAAGTCCCGCGGCACGGCCAAATCCAGAATAAACAGCGGCCGTTGGTAACGCCGCTCTTCAATTTTTTGAAACCGCTCCCGGCTGACGATCGGCTGTTCAGCACCGGTTGTGCTCACGACAACATCGGCCGCGACGAGCAGCGCATCGAGTTCTTCCCACATTGCCGACTGACCGCCGCAACGGTTCGCCAATTCTTTGGCCCGAGCGGCGCCGCGATTAACAACCGTGATTCGCCGAGCGCCGTCTTCTTTTAAGTAGACGATCGCTTCCTCGGCCATCTCGCCGGCGCCAATCACCAGCACTTGCTTGTCGTCGAAGGTCTCAAACACTTGCCGTGCGAAATCCGCCACGGCGACGCTGGCGACGCTTACTCGGCTTTCGTTGATCGCAGTTTCCGTGGCCACGCGTTTGGCAACTTTCAAGGCGCGCTGGAAGATGTCGTGGGTAATCGGGCCGATGCTCTCATGTTGCTGAGCCAATTGATAGGCCTGTTTCACCTGCGCAAGAATCTGCGGCTCACCGAGTACCATGCTATCCAGGCTGGCCGCGACCGAAAATAGGTGTCGCACGGCCCCCTCCCCGGATTGCTCGAACAGTTCGTCAAAGACTTGATGTAGTTCCAGACCATGAAATTCGGCCAAGAACTGCTTCACTTGTTGTTCGGTGGGCACCACCGCTGGATCATCTGCCGCGGTGTAAACTTCGGTCCTATTACAAGTCGACAGCAGCACCGCTTCGCTCGCCGGAAACCGCCGTCGCCATAACCCTAGTGCGCTGGCGGCTTGGGCAGCACTGAACACCAGCCGTTCCCGTATGTCAACCGAGGCGTTGTGATGGCTACAACCGACCATCTGGAGTTTCATCGCCGAACCTCCAGGATAGGCGGAAAGCGGCAGGCTAGCGACGAGAGGAACGGGTGATGGGAGGAATGGGTGAAGGGTTGAGTGGAGGTAGGCATCTGATGTCCGAGGTTAGATTTCTGATCTCGGCCCCCTTGCACCTTCCGTCCACCACCTTCCTGTTTCGTCCCATGTTCGCTCGGCAACAGTAGCCCGACCCCCACCGAGGCCACCAAAAACACGAAACTTGCCACCGTCAAATACGCTACTTTTCGGCCTCTGCGGGCCGGGCGGTAGATCGCACTGAAAATTGCGATCACCAGCAGCCAGCCAAACATTGCTGCTGATCGCCAAATAATCGGGTCGTTCCACGGTACCTCATCGTTGAGTTGCCGCCGATGCAGCACTAGGTTGAGCACCATGCCGCTCAAGAAGCCTGTTCCGATCGTCAGCACCGAAATCACAATCGCTCGTGAATTCACCCGCTCCAGCCATTCCAAACTCGGCAGCTTCAAACCGGTTGGTAGTGTTGTTTTCTGTTTCAGACGGTTTGACTGAATCAGATGCATGATACCGGCGACAAAGCCGACAGTCACAGCCACCAGTCCCAGCAAATGAAAGACGCCATGAATCATCCCCCAAACCTGTCCTGCGTCGGACTCCGGAAACGGTTTCCGATCGGCAAACCACGCCCTCAGAATCAATCCCAGCACCAGCGGCAACAAATACAGTCCGACGGCAGTCTTGGGATGATACCAAGCCAAAAACAAGTAGATGACGACCAGAATCCAAGCCGCGACAAGGTACCAATCAAAGGCGCTCGACAGCGGCGTACCTGTGGCATTGAGTACACGTTGCAGCAAAAAGAGTGTATGGGCCAATAGCCCCGCAGCGCCAAAGGCCAGCATGACCGCCCCACGTACACTGCTGCGGAAAAATAGCCGAGTCGCTTCTAACACCAGCGATATTGAGTAACTGGCGGCAAAGCAAGCCACGGTAATGCCGGAAAATATCGACATGCAAGCCGGTCACGGGTAGTCGGGCGAAACCTCTAATTCTATCATCTAAGATAGCACTGCGGCACTCCATCGACTTGACGATAGCGATACCGTTTTGACGTTCGTCGCAGCGGCGGCATTTGGTCGTCTGGTACTGTCCCTTGTCGGAACGGCAATAGACATCCAGCGGAACATTGATTTTATTCCGACGACATCACGTTGGACTGTTCCACGGCACACAATGTTCGGCGCTAACCTGGCCGCGCCGATCGCGGTAGGCTGGCATGTCCAGGCACCTTTCGGCGACTAGCATTATCCAGCTCGAATCCAGCATCCAACCCATGGCTCAACGCAAAGAACCGATCAATCCCTTCTACGTTCTCTCCGGCCTCGTCGGAGTGGCGTTTTGCATTACTGCATTTGCGTATTATCTAATGTTAATCAAAGTCAATCATGGGCAAGGAATTGCTGACGATTCAGACCGAGTCCATCCTCTTTTAAACTTACTCGACCAGCACGGACTGATGATTCTGGTCATCGAAGTACTGCTGATCGGCATCGTTTCTATCGCGGCCATTGCACTCGATCACTATCGAGGCAAACGAATCCGTCTCAAAGCAGACAACAATCGAACCAACATGGAAGAGCAAACTGCTCATCGCGGCGAATGAGCACTCATGAACGTAGCCCCCAAGTGGCGATTAGCGATATTCAGCGATTCAAAGCACGTGAGATTGCGAGTTCAACGATGATAGTCAAATCCTCCCAAGCCATCTCCTCCAAGCCCGTTGAAATGGAAGGAGCCAAGGGTTGCACCGTTCGCCAACTCCTCAACGAATCGGATGGAACTCCGACCTTCGCCATGCGACAATTCGAAGTCGCACCTGGCGGTTTCACGCCGCGGCACAGCCACGATTACGAGCACGAAGTGTTCGTACTCGAAGGCAACGGCGTGGTGTTTGAGGGTGGCCAGCAACACCCGATCAAGGCGGGCGATGTGGTCTTCGTCCAACCCAGCGAAATCCACCAATTCCGCAACACCGGCCCGGTGCCGATGAAATTCTTGTGCCTCATTCCCAACTCGGCGACAGGGAAAGCGGCGACGGTCGCCCCGGAATGTGCGACGGAGTGAACCACGGAATTAGGGAGTCGTGGCAAGTGTGATAGTGAGATTGCAACGGTTGTCTGACATTGCGGCACGAGCACTTTTTTCGCTGTATCATTCCTAGCTACTGCTTAGCCGCGCCAATGGATCTGCAGATCGCCCTGCCGGCTGTTGAGTTGTTGCAAATTCAGCTACGGAAGATTCTGAAATAGCGTACAATGCCTGGCGTTTCTCCTTTCCTTTCTTGATTGCAAATACGATGACTTCAATCGAGCAACCGGGTCGATTTTATTTAGGACGGGAGTTTGATTGGCGCAACCGCGAGTTGGAAGCCGGTGACGACAAGATTTTGTCGTACGAAGCCAAAGATCTCACTACGCATGCGGTGTGCGTGGGGATGACCGGCAGTGGGAAGACCGGATTGTGCCTAGCGCTACTGGAGGAAGCGGCGCTACAGGGCATTCCTGCGATCATCGTCGATCCCAAGGGAGATCTTGGCAATTTACTACTGGCATTTCCACAGCTTCGATCGGAGGATTTTCGCCCGTGGATCGATGAAAACGAGGCGCAGGGCAAGGGCATGTCGCCCGACGAGTTCGCGGCGAAAACGGCGCAGGCCTGGCGCAACGGCCTCGAGCAGTGGAAACAAGACGGTTCGCGGATTCAGCGGTATCTCGACGCGGTTGATTTGGCAATTTACACTCCTGCTTCAAACGCGGGCTTGTCGCTGACAGTGCTGCGCAGCTTTGCCGCGCCTTCACCGATGGTGCTCGACGATTCCGATGCGCTCCGCGAGCGAATCGTTTCCACGGTGTCGGGATTGCTGGTACTGCTCGATATCGACTCCGATCCGGTTCGCAGCCGCGAACATATCTTGTTTTCCAAAATTCTGGAAAATGCTTGGCGCAAGAAGCAAGATCTCGACTTGCCAGGTTTGATCCACGCGATTCAAACACCGCCGTTCGACAAAGTTGGATTCGCCGATGTGGAATCGTTCTATTCTGCGAACGACCGCTTGGCGCTGGCGATGCAATTGAACAATATGCTTGCCTCGCCGGGCTTTTCCGCTTGGATGGAAGGAGAGCCGCTCGATATCGGGCGGCTGCTGTACACCGCTGAGAACAAGCCGCGGCTATCGATCATATCGATTGCACACCTTGCCGACGCCGAGAAGATGTTTTTCTTGACGGTGCTGCTGGGAGAACTGCTCGCATGGGTGCGATCGCAGCCGGGAACATCGAGCTTGCGGGCGCTGTTTTACATGGACGAAGTGTTCGGCTATTTTCCGCCGACGGCAAACCCGCCGACGAAAACGCCGATGCTCACGCTCTTAAAGCAAGCGCGGGCCTTTGGCGTGGGAGTCGTTCTGGCTACCCAGAATCCGGTCGATCTCGATTACAAAGGACTATCGAATGCCGGCACTTGGTTTTTGGGAAGGCTGCAAACCGAACGCGACAAAATGCGCGTGATCGAAGGCTTGGAGGGAGCGAGTGCCGCGGTCGGCGCAAAGTTCAATAGGGCGGTCATGGAACAAATGCTGTCGGCGCTTGGAAATCGTGTTTTCTTGATGAACAATGTTCACAATGATCAGCCGGTGGTGTTTCAAACACGCTGGTGTATGTCGTATTTGCGCGGCCCGCTGTCGCGCATGGATATTCAAAAGTTGATGTCTGATCGTAAGCAGAAAGTGGTACGGAGCGATGCCAGCGGCACGGCAAAGCCTACCGCATCGACTGGCGGAGCGCGGCCGCTAGTGCCGGCGGAGGCGAACGAATGCTTCGTCGTTCCAAAAAAGTCGTTGGCGGATAAGGATCGGCTCGTTTATCGACCCGCACTGGTGGGAAATGCCCGGTTGCATTTTCTCGATGCGAAATGCAGTATCGATACCTGGCAAGATGTGGCGATGATGACGCGGCTCGATGGCGACATAGGCGAGCAGCCTTGGACCGATGCGGAAGTGTGGGAACCGGAAGCCATTACGCTCGAACGACAGCCACGCGACGGAGCCGCAATTGCCGATTTGCCCGCGGCAGCCGCGCGCGGGAAGTCGTATTCTGAATGGCAGAAGGACTTGGCGTCCTATCTCTATGCAGAACATCCATTGAAGCTGTGGGCGTGCGAGATGGTCGATGAAGTTTCGTTGCCGGAGGAAAGCAAACAGCAATTTCGTATTCGACTCGAATCCAAATGTAACGAACAGACCGCAGCGGAACAGGGAAAATCGCGCGACAACTTTGCCAAAAAACTGGCAACGGTCGAGGGTCAGATTCAGCGAGCACAGCAGAAAGTGGAGAAGGAAAAAGGGCAGCGCTGGCAGAAGATCATTGGCGCGATACTGTCTTTTTTCACGATGTTTGTCAGTATATTAATTTACAAACGAAAGTTTGTCAGCAGACGCAACATCTCGGCGGCTTCGGCTGCCGCCCGTCGCGCGGGAAGCATCACCAGCGAGCAGGGGGATGTTCAGCACGCGGAGGAGAATCTAGACGTGCTACAGCAAAAGAAAGCGGATTT
>JADZDJ010000023.1 GCA_020851115.1 Pirellulales bacterium | reverse complement strand
GCCGGGAAAGAGCGGGCAGAAGCGCCCGACGGCTGCGATGATGGCCGGAATCACCGATCATCTATGGAGTTTTGACGAACTATTTGAAACGGTCCTGAAAGCAGGACCACAGTCTTAGGACACTACCCAAAAAATGCTTCCCTTGTGTGCGGCAGCAAAATTGGTATATTGAGGGATTCTGAAATTCCCAGATCACAACCTTCAGGCACGATTGAGGTTACGATGGCGCGGCAGTGCGAAGTTTGCGGCAAGACGGCGTTCATGGGCAATCGCGTAACCACCCGCGGAAAAGCGAAGTATTTGGGTGGCGTGGGAACAAAGGTCACTGGTATCGCTCGCCGGACATTCAAGCCGAATTTGCAGCGCGTCAAGGTCACGGTCGGGCGCGGCACGAATACTTCAATGCTCGTCTGCTCTCGCTGCATTCGCGCGGGGGCTGTGACCAAGCTCATCCGCCGTGCTCCGTTCAAGCTCACCATGGAAGGGGGTAAAGGAGCCAAGGTGGCGAGCAGTTGATGGCAGATTTCAAACGATCAGAGGTGAATTTGAAACTTGGCCCATTCCGCCTTGATTCTGCCGCTTTTTCATGTCACTCACTCGCCAAGACGTCGAAAAAGTCTCGCTGCTCGGCCGGCTTCTGCTCGCGCCGGATGAACTCGACCGCATGACGTTGCAACTCGGGCAGATCGTCGGCTACGTCGAGCAGCTTGGCGAACTCAATACCGAAAGCGTCGAGCCGATGGCCCATGCCGTGGAATTGAAAAACGTCTTTCGGGCCGACGATGTTCGCCCCTCGCTCGAACGCTCGGCCGCCCTGGCCAACGCTCCGCAGCACGATTCCGAGTGCTATCTCGTGCCGGCTGTGCTTGGCGAGTAGGGATTTAGAATTTTCGCCGTCGGCTGTACGATGTAGGGGGTATTGTTGGAGCCGCCCGCATCTTACACCTTAATGGCCATTTCTTTCCAAACTCACGACGGAGCCACGAAGATCGCGGAGAGCATACAAGAATCGGTTGAAACATCGGCGGATCGACTGCTGGTTCGTGCGACGTCGCCGATGACCGCAACTGCATTGCTGCCATTGTTTTCGTGAACTTCGCGACGATGTGGTGAAAAATTCGGAACTAAATCTTCAATTCGATGTCGCTGACCGATTGCACCGCCGCGGAACTGCTAGCCGATTTGAACGCTCGAAGGGTGTCATCGGTCGAAGTCGTCAAAGACTTCTCCGCTCGGATCGAACGGGTCGATTCCAAAGTCAAAGCGTTTCTTCGCTACGATGGCGATGCTGCCCTGAAACAGGCCAAAGCGATCGACGATCGTCGCGCGCGCGGCGGGAGCGTTGGCCTGCTCGGCGGTCTGCCCGTGGCCGTGAAAGATTTGATTTGTGCTCGGGGAGAACTGACGACGTGCGCCTCGAAGATGCTGGCAAACTTTCGCGCCCCATACGACGCGACGATTGTCGAAAAACTGCGAGCGGTAGATGCGGTGTTTCTCGGCCGGACGAACATGGATGAATTCGCGATGGGAGGCTCGAACGAAAATTCGGCTTTTGGCCCGACGCACAATCCGTGGAATCTCAATTGCATCCCCGGTGGTTCCAGTGGTGGAGCGGCCGCGGCCGTCGCGGCCCGAATGGCCACGCTCTCGATCGGCACCGATACTGGCGGTTCGATTCGTCAACCCGCGGGCCTCTGCGGCGTCACCGGCCTGAAACCGACCTACGGCCGAGTCAGTCGCTATGGATTGGTCGCGTTCGCCAGCAGCCTCGATCAGATTGGCCCACTGGCGCGCACAGCGGAGGATGCGGCCTTGCTGCTCGAAGCGATTGCCGGACACGATCCGCGCGATTCGACGTCGGTCGATGCCCCCGTCCCGAAGTATTCTCAAACGATCAACCAGCCACTGGCCGGATTGAAGTTGGGCCTGGTCCGCGAGCATTTCGGCCCCGGCCTCGATAGTGAAGTGGAAGCCGCGGTGCGCGAAGCGTTCAAAGTGTATCAGTCGCTCGGCGCCACGGTGAAGGAATTATCGATGCCACACGCGAAATACGGCGTGGCAACGTACTATGTTATTGCTCCCTGTGAAGCCTCAAGCAATCTTGCCAGATATGACGGCGTACACTACGGCTATCGCACCGACGTGGCGAAAATGAACGACAGGCTCGCTGAAGAAGCCAAGTCGATGTCGGCGGCGGGTCACTCGGCAGCGGTGGATCAGCTCGACAATTCGCTGGTGCGCATGTATCGCCAATCGCGGGCCGAGGGCTTTGGGGCCGAAGTGAAGCGCCGTATTATGTTGGGCACTTATGCGTTGAGCGCAGGATATTATGACGCCTATTACCTGAAAGCCCTCAAAGTCCGCCGCTTGATTCGCGGCGACTACGACGCAGCGTTCAAGCAAGTCGATCTGATCGCTGGCCCCGTGACAACGACGCCGGCGTTCAAGATCGGCGAAAAGATGGGCGATCCGCTGTCGATGTACTTAGTCGACCTGTACACCGTTAGCGCAAACCTCGCCGGCGTCGGTGGCATCGTTTTCCCCTGCGGCTTCAGCCGATCGAACCTGCCGATCGGATTGCAATTGCAAGCCCCGCCGCTGGCGGAAGAGCGATTGCTGCGCGCCGCGCACATGTTCCAAAAAGCCACCGACTGGCATACCCGCAAACCGCCGCTGTGAATGGAACCTCCAAGGAACGCAGATTCTCAGCCAATGTCCGAACCCTACACGACGATCATCGGCCTGGAAGTTCACGTCCAGTTGCAGACGCACACAAAGCTGTTCTGCGGATGCAGCACGAAGTTTGGTGCCGCGCCGAATACTCAGACTTGTCCAGTATGCATTGGCATGCCGGGGACGCTGCCGGTGATGAATTGCGAGGCGTTCGAACTTGGTATGAAAACGGCCATTGCACTCAACTGCAACATCGCGCCGTTCACCAAGTGGGACCGGAAGAACTACTACTATCCCGACCTGCCGAAAGGCTATCAAATCAGCCAGTATGATCTGCCATTTTCGTTTGACGGCTACCTGGAAATCAGCGACTCCAAAGAGCGATTCGAGCCGAAGCGAATCGGTATCATCCGCGCCCATCTCGAAGAGGACGCCGGCAAGAGCATGCACGATGAAGCGCATGGCAAGGCCGACAGCCGGATCGATTTGAATCGCACTGGAACGCCGCTGTTGGAAATTGTCAGCCAACCCGACATGCGTTCGGCGCTGGAAGCGCGGGCCTACCTCAACGAATTGAAACTGCTGCTCACCTACCTTGGCGTCTCCGATTGCAACATGCAGGAAGGGAGCCTACGGGTGGATGCGAACGTCAATGTTCATATTGAGCGGCCTGACGGACATGTCGCCAAGACGCCGATCGTCGAAATCAAGAACATGAACAGCTTTCGGGCGGTGGAAAAAGCGCTGGCCTTCGAAGCCCAGCGGCAGTACGAGGCTTGGCAGGAAGATGGGCTCGTCATCGGGCAGCGGCCGAAACAAACCCGCGGCTGGGACGACCAGGCGAACGTCACGCGCCCGCAGCGGCATAAGGAAGAATCGAGCGACTATCGTTACTTTCCCGATCCAGATCTTGTGCCGGTGACGGTCGTGCAAGAGAAGATCGACGCGGTGCGCGAGTCGCTCGGCGAATTGCCGGCGGATTTGCGCAAGCGGCTCGAGGCGACCTACATCATTTCGGCCTACGACAGCGAAGTGATCGTGAACCAAGGGCTACCGTTCGTGTCGTATTTCACGCAGCTTGCCGACGCCGTAAAAGACGGCAAAACGGCCGCGAATTGGATGACGCAAGACGTGCTGCGCATGATGAACGAGTGTGGCACGACGATCGAAAAGTTCTCAGTTCCCATCGGCGAGCTCGTCGATCTCATCCGCCGGGTGCAGGCAGGGGATTTCAACACCAGCCGTGCCCGCGAGGTGTTTACCGAGATGGTTGCCAGCGGCAAATCGACTGCCGAATCCATCGCAGCACTTGGCATTATCAAAGTCGACGAAAGCGAACTTTACGCGCTGGCCGGCGAAGTTCTCGCCGCCAACCTCAAGATCGTCGACGACATCAAATCGGGCAAATCCCAAGCGGCGGGGAGCCTCATTGGCCAGGCGAAGAAGAAGAATCCCAACGTCAATCCCAACCGTTTTCGCGAGATTTGCTTGGAGTTGGTGGGTAAAATGTAGGATAATCGAGTGAGTTTTTTTCAGCAATTGCACGCAAGGCCCAAAACAATGTCAACGATTCATACGCGGATCCATGTCGGCGAAGACGCGGTGCTTCGGCTGCAAATGCCCATCGAAATAGCGAACTCTGACGTCGAGGTCTCTGTCGTCGATGCGCTGTCGGCGTCAAATTCCGATGATGCCGCGGCGGAACATCGGCGTCGTTATGTCGAACGCACGGCCGGTAAGTGGGCCGGCGAACGGCTGGTGCGGCCCGTACAAGGATATCTGGAACACCATTGTCGTTCGACGAATGATCTATCTGCTCGACACTTACGCCTGGATCAGCTACTTGAACGACATTCACGGCAATGTCGTCAAGCGAGCTGTTCCCACAGATTTCAAACAAATTCGCTTGTATTCTATCGTTCTTGCAGAGCTATTTTTCGGCGCGTTTCGCAGTCAGCGGCGCGCCCACAATCTGGCGCTGATTGAAGATTTGATGGCCGAATTCGAATCGGTTTCCTTCGATGGTCGTGCTGCGAGGATTTGTGGCGAGCTTCGAGCCAACTTGGTGAAAAATGGGCGGCCAGTTGGCGCATACGATCTGTTGATCGCGTCGCTTGCCTTAGCCAACGATCTTACCGTCGCGACTCACAATCTGAGCGAATATCCGCGTGTCCCCCGATTGCGCGTCGAAGATTGGGAAGCTGGTCGTTAACGCGCCTGTTTTGAAATGTCTCTTGTCACGCTAGCAACCGACTTCGGAATTGGAAGTCCTTACGTTGCTGCGATGAAGGGTGTAATACTTTCCATCAATCCTGCCGTGCGGCTGGTCGATGTTTCGCACAACATCGCTCCGCAGGACATTCGGCACGGCGCAATCGTACTGGCCGAAGCGACGCCGTGGTATCCCGCGGAGACGATTCACGTGGGCGTGGTCGATCCCGGCGTGGGGACTTCGCGGCGGCTGGTGTATGCGCGAATCGGCGACCAGCAGTATCTGGCCCCCGACAACGGTCTATTGAGCTTGCTCGCGAAACGGAATCGACCGAGCCGCATCGTGGAGCTGGCGAACTCGGAATATTGGCTGCCGGCCGTGTCGAACACGTTTCATGGCCGAGATATTCTCGCGCCGATCGCCGCGCAGTTGAGCTTGGGGCTGGAATCGGAGCGACTTGGGCCGCAGGTTAATGAGTTGCAAATGCTCGATTGGCCGCAGCCACGGAGCGTCGGCAATCGAATCGAAGGTGTCGTCGAGTGGATCGATCCATTCGGGAATCTGATTACTAATGTTTCCGCGGATTTACTGAGCGCTGCCAATCGGTCGGCCGCATGCAAGGTCACTTGCGGCGATGCCGTTGTCACGGGGATTTCCACGACCTATGAAAACCGTCCTCGCGGAGCGACGATCGCATTGGTTGGCTCTGGCGGCAAATTGGAAATTGCCGTCGTCGAGGGGAATGCGACACAGAAGCTTAATATAATAGTCGGTTTGCCCGTCGTTGTGGAATGGTAAACTCGTTCCGCACGCTTTAGTTGGCTCCTTGACTCCTGAATCCGGACCCTCAACTCCTGAATCCTGGCCCATGCCTTCCCGCGACGAACTTCTCCGCTGGGACCGCGAAATCGTCTGGCACGCGTTTACGCAGATGGCGGAGTACAAGCCGCTGGTGATCGAACACGCACATGGTTGCACACTCGTGGATATCGACGGGCGAGAATATCTCGACGGAACGGCGAGCCTGTGGTGCAACTTGCACGGCCACCGGCATCCGCGGCTCGATGCGGCGCTGCGCGAGCAACTTGATCGCGTTGCTCATGTGACCAATTTGGGCATGTCGAATCCAACGACGATTGTCCTGGCCAAGCGACTGGTAGAGCTTGCTCCACCGGGTTTGAATCACGTCTTTTACTCCGACGACGGCGCGACCGCCGTCGAAGTGGCGCTCAAAATGGCCTTGCAGTTTTGGCGACAGCGCCCCGATCCGCGGCCGGAAAAGTCGGTCTATATCGCCCTAGGCAACGCCTACCACGGCGACACGCTTGGCAGCGTCAGCGTTGGCGGCGTCGAGCGATTTCATGCGATGTTCGCCCCGCTGCTGTTCGAGGTGATTCGTTTGCCTGCGCCCGATTGTTATCGGTATCCGCCGGAAATCGACCGCTATGCGATCGAAAGGCTTGCCGGAATCAACTCGCTGGAAATGGACGATCTGGCGGTGGAACTCGACGAGGAGGCGCCGCTCGCCTATCATTTGGGGCTTCTCCAGCACGTATTAAAAAAAAATCACCATCGCGTCGCGGCGATGGTCGTTGAACCTCTCGTGCAATGTGCCGCAGGGATGGTCACCCATCCACTCGGCTATCTTCACGGCGTTCGCCAGCTATGCACGAAGTACGATGTTCTGCTCATTGCCGACGAGGTTGCCGTCGGCTTCGGCCGCACGGGAATGATGTTCGCTTGCGAGCACGAGAAGGTCACGCCTGATTTTCTTTGTCTGGCCAAAGGCATCACCGGCGGCTACATGCCGCTGGCCGCGACGTTGACGACGGACGAGATTTGGAACGCGTTTTTGGGCACGTACGCCGAATCGAAGGCGTTTTTTCACGGCCACACCTACGGCGGCAATCCCCTGGGCGCGGCCGTTGCACTGGCAAATCTCGACATCTTCGCGGAAGAGAAAACACTGGAACAGATGCAGCCCAAGATCGCGCGATTGACCGAGCATCTTCGTCGCATGGCCCAGCACCCGCACGTCGGCGATGTTCGCCAGCGCGGCCTGATCGCCGGCATCGAACTGGTACAAGACAAAGCGACAAAACTATCATACCCTTGGGAGCAGCGCCGCGGCTGGCAAGTTTGCGAAGCTGCGCTCGCAGAGGGAGTCCTCATCCGCCCGCTGGGCAATGTTGTCGTCATCTGTCCACCCCTGGCGATCGCCCTGGACGAACTCGATCGCATCTGCACGGCCGTCGAACGGGGCATCGAGAAAGTATGCCGCTCAAAATAACGGCGGCTATCCCAGACGCTGAATGGAGCAGTTCTCACCTTCGCGCGAGAAATGCGGCTACTGCGCCGACGACCGTGACCCGTGACTCGATCCTCCGATCAAGACCCCGTCGGGAAGCGGGCGTCCCGCCGTCGCATATCCCATCCGATACAACTCCTCTTTTACTCGGCGAAAATCACCAAAGCTATTTGGATACGTCCATAACGTCACGGTTGTATCTTTGGGGCTGTGGCGAGACAACATCGAGCGAAAATCGGATCGGTTGGCGAGAGCTTGGTCTACGGACTCTCCAGGCGGCAATCCAAGCGGCACGAGTTGAAATTCACAGCCGACATTGACGGCCGAGCCGCTCCGATCGAGCCCGGCTTCCAGCCGATAGTGCATCTCAAATCCGTTTCGCGGTCCAACGATATTCACTTTTTTCATCGCCTCGTAGATGTTCCGAGTCGATTGCCGAATGTCTTCGATGAACTCATTGAGTGGCACGTAGGTAATCCGGCCATCTTTCAATTGAAAATGGACCTCATTTCCTAGCACCGTGCGGCTGAGCGGTGTGGGATAGTGATTGATCGTTTGCGTTGGCGGCTTTTCCGAGTCCAGGTCTGCGAGTTCTTCCTTCCCGCGATCGATGTTACGTTGGGTCTCATCAATCTGCCGTTTCAGGTCAAATTCTTCCTGCGCGGAAGCCTCCAGCGTCGCGCGGCGGTCGGCCAATTCTTTTTCGGAGGCCACCATCACCGCCGCCAGCAGTTCGCGATCCGCCGCCTGGCGGTCGGACTCTGATTCCAAGGTCTCCAATTGTTGTTGCGTCCGGCGCAGATCGTACTCGACGGCGGCAGCTTGTTTGTCGAGCGATTCGGCCTTGGCCTTGGCTTCGTCGTGGTCTTTGGACGGCGAGCTTTTGACGCGCATCGCCACCACAATCACCAGCACGATCAGAATGCCGACGATGTTCGTCGTTACGTCCAGGAACGAATCCTGACCGGCCGATTCAAGTTGAGACGATTCGTCGCGACGCATGGGAAGCGGGGTAGAGTGTTCGTTGCTATTTGCGTTTCACATCGAGACCGCTGTTGGCTAGCAATATCTGCAAATCATTGGCACGGGCTTCGCCGTTGGGGTTTACTTGCAACATTAGTTGTGGCTTCCAATACATTCCATGGCCGGCGATTCCCCAGCGACTCGTGTGATCGCGAATGGCGCCGACCAATTGATCGACCGATTCTTCGGTTCGCTCCGTAAGTGGAATGACCTGCGGCAGTCGATCGCGCGAGTCGGACATTACGACGATGCGGTCCGGCCAGCATTCGATTCGAATCGGCCGCCTGATCGGCACCGATACGCTGCTATCCGAAGGCAGAGCCCAGTTGCGACCACGCGCGTCGGCAAGACTGCTCGAAGCGGTGGTCCTCGGTTGATTCGCATTCAACTCCAGAGTCGGAGAAGGCATTCCGGCTGCCATTGACGGCTGGCCGCTACTGGCCGATTGACCCGCGCTGCTGCCGGACGATGCGCCCGTCGATGATCCACCAGAATTATTGCCGAATGATCCATTCGTCGCTTCTCCCGCTGAGCCATTGGCGGTGCCACTCGGCATACCATGGGCTGCCCGATCGTGCGAATTCGTCGCGAGCGATTGCGAATTCTGCGAAGAAAGGCTCCCCGGTTGCCCTTCGCCGCTAAATCCGTTCCCGTCAAATCCCGCGTATCGACGGCCAACGCCTTCCTGAATCGGTCGGCCCGACGCCCTCCCTGGGCCGTTCGATGTCGAGCCATCGATCGACCTGTCGCCAGTAGCCAGCGCGCCGTTCCCGCCGCTGGCGAATTGTCGATCACCCAGGCCACCGAATTGGTTTTGGTTGCCGCCCGGCTGACTTCCTGCACTGTTTGCTTGATTTCCAGTACCGCCAATACCGCCGTCTTTGCATTCGCCGCTGCCAACCGATTCGTCATCGCCAGAGGCGAGATTACCCATTGGACCAGCCGGCATTCCGTTTCGTCCTGCCGCCGCACCTCCAGAGAGGTCACTTCCCGTAGGATCGGTTCCGATGCCGCTTCCTTCAGGGGCAAGCCCCGATCCGCCGTGGCCACCCCCAGTTCCAATTCCGTTGCGATCGCCGCGCAGTTCGCCTCGACTGCTCGCGAATGCCGATCTGCCAAATCCACCCAGCGGGTCGCGCTCAAACGGATCTCTTCCCATACCCATTCCGCTGGTGGGCACCAATCCTCCTCCCGTCGGCGACAGTCGATATTGAACTGTCGACTTGCGAGCAAATCGTTCGGGGCTTGTCTGGGCCATCCATCGCAGCCGCTGACGCGCATCGGCCACGGCCCTTTGTGCCATTTCCTTGAGTTGCGTTTGCGGCGGCAATGGATAGTCGAGTTTCCAATCTGCGTCGATCAGTTCGTAGCCGAACTCGCTGCCCCACGAGGACAGCGCGTTTCGCGCAAGCACATAACCACTGATGCCATCGGGGCGAACCAGCAGCAGCGGATAGGGTTCGTTTTTCTCATCGGGCGACGGCGGAGGTTGCTGGCCCCAATATTCGCGTGCCGCTCGCAATGCCGACGCTAATGGATTTCCTGGCCCTTCCGGTCCAAGAAAGTCGGCGGCCGTGAAAACGATTCCTTCGGGCTGTATGATGACCGCATCGGCGCGGCATTCGATATAGATCGGTCGACGGTGTGTTTTGTGGATGCCATCGTAGGGAACGACGGCAAAGGCCGGCTTCCGATAGCGTGCCTCCTTGCGAGCGCTGTTCAAGTCGGCCTCCAACCGTCTGCGCTCCACATTCATCCGCAATAGTTCCGCTCGTAAGGCATCATGAGCACCATCGGTAGCGCTGTCGGGATCGGGCAGTTGTCGCGTGGCAAGCTGCAGATCTTCGATCCGTGTTCTGATCTGCCGCGAATGATCTTCGATATGACTGAGCCGCTGACGAGCTGTTTCAAGCTCCGCTGCCGTCTTTTCACGTGCTTTGGCAAGCTGATCGATGCGAAGTTGTAACTGCTCGCATGCGATGGAAAATCCTTCTTCCTCGGCGGCCCTTTCTGCCGCCGTGGCCGAAAGCCGAATTCGGCCGCTCGAGTCTGGCGTCGAAGTCTTTGGCCGCTGATTTAATACACCCAGCACGACAATCAGGGTTCCCATCGTGCAGAGCAGCACGTCCAACAGCGGCAGCAGATTCACATGCGGCGACGCTCGGTGAGGCCGTTTCATGTGCTGGTGTCCTGATTGCAAAGTGCTAGCAAAATGGGGCGGGCGCGCAAAACTACCCCATCAAGATCGGCACAATCGGAAAAGCTGATGAACCGAAACTAGTTACATCCAACCGATCGATTCGGTTGCGTAAATTGGGTAAGCCCAGCGTTTCGAAATCGTCAGTGTATACGATAGAAATTGCCAAAGCTGCAGAGTCCGCCCAGCCGATACTATCCTCCACACCGGGCGATCGAGAGCTTGGTAGCCGACATCCCAGGGGGGACACAGTCCGGGACAGGCTTGCACGCAAAGCCGCCCGGACTGTTTTTTTGCGCGAGCCGTCATTCGTGTGTGAATCGGAGTCCGTGGAAGACACGACGACTACCCACCATCGACCACTGACAAATCACCGCTAGGCCCGATATGTTGCAAAGCAGCTTGGAGTTTCCCACAGATGCGCCTCGACAATCGGAAACCCCTGACCACGCGTGAATTCGAAGATCAGTTTGGCGATGTTTTCGGCGGTCGGATTTTCGTGGATGAGGTACAATGGCTCGCCCAACTTTTCTAGTGCCTGGGCCGCTGGATCGTCGCGCCGCAAAATCATGCGATGGTCAAGATTTTCATCAATCCAGTGGCTCACGACACGTTTGATGTCAGAAAAATCCAAAACCATGCCGCGCTGGTCGAGGCTTTCCGATTCAATGACAATTACCGCCCGGCCATTGTGACCATGCAAATGCCGGCATTTACCGCTGTAGTCCAGCAGACGATGGCCGTAACAAAAATCGATCTCGCGAGTCACTCGAAACATAGAATACCGCAAAAATTTTGAGGAATGATCCAACCAGTTAATTCTATTTCGCACTTCGATCCGCTAACAGGATACCTCAAATCTCCCCAATTCGCATCATCGAGATCCCTGTATCCGTCTGCGCTCTCGTAACCTTTGCTTGCAGTATCCGTGCCGATCCGCCCGCTCGATCGATCATTGACTACAGTTTGAGAAATAAACATGGACCGCCGACCACAAAAATCGTCGTTGCCGAATTTCATCGACTTCCCGTTTCTCATCGCGGCGCTGCTCACCACGGGATTTTACGTGGTGCTGCACCAGCCGTTCGCGGCCGGCTCGCTGTTGCACCGCTATACGGCCGAGCATCTTCTGCAGCATGTCGTCGTCGGGTTCTTTCTCTGGGGCCTCGTGGATGCGATTTGGCGCGGCATGCTGTTGCCGCGCGAGGTGCTTGCGTTGCGCCAAGAATGGTTGCCGCAGCGGGTGCTGAAAGATTCGGTGTCACGGTCGGCCGATTTCTTGCAAGCATTGTCCGCGAAACCGTTGTGGCAGCAGAATACCCGATTGGGCCAGCGCTTCCAGCACGCTTTGCAGTATTTGGAAGAAAAGCAATCCGCCGACGGTTTTGACGAACACTTGCAATATCTGGCGATTCAAGACGACGACCGCACTTACGCCAACTTCGCTTTGCTACGGTTTGTCTGTTGGGTGGCTCCCGTGCTCGGAATCTTGGGCACCGTGATTCACTTCGGTTCTGCGTTCGGCGGCTTATCGGCCGAAGAGCTGGGCGGCGGGCTGGAAAAAGTGCTCGGCGAAGTGGGCAATGCGTTCAACACCACGACTGTTGCGCTGGCCGCAGCCATCATTTCGATGTTTGCCCTGTATTTCTTTGAGCGCACTGAACGGGGAGTTGTCCACGCGATCGACCGCCGCGTCAACCTGGAATTGCTCAACCGATTTGAAGTCCACGACGAAAACCTAACTCCGTTTTTGAGTGCGGTTCACGCTTCAAGCCAGGCCGGCATTGACGCGCTCGACCAAACCGTCGAGCGGCAGATGCAAATTTGGACCACCGCCTTTCAACAACTGCAACAGCAGAGCGAACAACGACTGCAGACGCACGCCCAATCGTGGGAGCAATCGCTGGCGACCATGCATCACCATTTCGAATCGAGCGACGCCGAGCGCGAAAAGCGATTGACGCGAGTCTTGAGCGAATTACAAGTGCAGCGAAGTGAGCAAAAGACCGCAACCGAGGGCATTCTGGCCCAGGCCGCCGCGCTGCACAGGCAGTTTTCGCAGTTGGTCGAGTCCATGACGGGGCTTCATCGCGACAGTGGACAGCTATCTAAACTACAACATTCGCTTTCCGAAAATTTGCGGATCATTCAGGAGACTCAACATCTCGACCAGGCGGTGCATGGCCTGACGGCGGCCATCCACCTGCTAACCGCCCGACATGAGCCAGCCAAGCTCAATCGCGCCGCCTAATGGACTCGTCACGTTTCGCCGCGACGAATGTGGTACGTCTATTGTCGATCTAGGCCTGCGGCCTTGCTGAATCAGCGTCGTCTCATTCGCCGCTGCATCACGGCCGGATCGCGCGATGCCTGGTCAAGCATAGGTCGTCAAATCGACCAGTTCGGCGGCATGGAAAGCTGCTCGGCGTTCGGCGCATTTGTTGCACTTTCCGCAGTGCAGGCCGCGGATTGGGGCGATGCAGGAAAACGAAAGCTCCAGCGGATACTTGCGGCCGAGTTCCATGACCTGTTGCTTGCTCATGACGCCAAATGGGCGCTCGATCGTTATCGGCGGCTGACCGAGATTGGCGAGAACTGCTTCGAGCGCGGCAAAGAATCTGTCGCTGGTATCGTCGAACGGATTGCTGGACAACACACCTATTGCCAGCCGCCCGATGCCGTGCATCTGACACCAGAGGGCCGGCTTGACTGAAAGCAGCAAGTTGCGTCCGGGCAGATACACGGCTTCATCGGGAGTCGCAGCATCGGGAACATTGCGCCCACTTGTGCTCCAATGGTCGGCGTATAAGTCCGCCATTGGCACCTCAAGTACGATCAACGACGCCAACTCTGGCCGAGCGATTGCTTGCAAATATCCCTTCAGACAAGCCAGTTCTGTCTCTTGCCAATATAAATCACCGGTCACGTAAATCGGCCGAACGCGCTCACCGCGATCGAGCAAATACGAAACCAGAATTGCGCTATCCAATCCACCGCTTACGAGCACGCCGATGGTGGATTGACTTTCGTTCATACAAAAAATTGAACCGCTAATGAACGCTGCTAGGCGCTAATGTGTGATGAGTGACAGCGTTTTCTGATTAGCGCCTATTAGCGTAAATCAGCGGTTAAAAGTGTCTGCGAAGTTTTATTTCCTCGGGTGCGGCGTACGGCCGCCGCGGCCTTTGCGGCGCTTGCCGCGGAAGCCTTCGTCGGCCCGGAAATCGACCTCGCCGACTTGTTTGCCCATCGAGTCGCGCATCTTCGTGATTCGGTCGCGGATGACGGCGGCGCGCTCGAATTCGAGCGACTCGGCGGCGGCGTGCATTTCGAGTTCTAGTTCGGAAATGTATTCCTCGGTGATGTACTGAGCTTCGTCGGTGCGGCCGACGGCGGCGTTCGCGCGGGCGTGAGCCTTGGCTTCTCCTTCGATGCCGTCGCGGATCGCTTTCTTGATGGTCGCGGGCGTGATGTTGTGCTCGCGGTTGTATTCTTCCTGGATCGCGCGGCGGCGGTTCGTTTCTTCGATCGCATGCTGCATCGAATCGGTCACGATGTCGGCGTAGAGAATGACCGTCGCGTTCACATTCCGGGCCGAGCGGCCGATCGTTTGCAAGAGCGACGTTTCGCTGCGCAAGAAGCCTTCCTTGTCGGCATCGAGAATTGCCACCAGCGACACTTCGGGCAAGTCCAAGCCTTCGCGCAATAGATTCACGCCGACCAGCGATTCAAAGTGGCCGGTGCGCAGGTCGCGCAGCAGTTCGACGCGCTCAAATGCGTCCAATTCGCTGTGCAGCCATTTGCATTTCACCCCTTGTTCGGCCAGATAGAATGATAGATCCTCGGCAAGCCGCTTGGTGAGCGTCGTGACGAGCGTTCGTTCTCCGGCGGCCGTGCGCTTGCGGATCTCTTCGAGCAAATGCGGAACTTGGCCGCGGGCCGGATGGATCTCGATCTGCGGGTCGAGTAGTCCAGTGGGGCGAATCACTTGCTCGATCACTTCGCCGCCGGTTTTCTCGAGTTCATAGGGCCCCGGCGTCGCCGAGACAAAAATCACCTGGTTGATTTTGTTCTGCCATTCCTCAAATTTCAGCGGCCGATTGTCGAGCGCGCACGGCAGACGAAAGCCGTGATCCACCAGCGTGCGCTTGCGGCTATAGTCCCCTGCATACATCGCCCGCACCTGCGGTACGGTGACGTGTGATTCATCGACGAACATCAAAAAGTCGTGCGGAAAGAAGTTGTAGAGCGTGTCGGGCGTGCTCCCTGGCGGCCGGCCGGATAGGGGGCGGCTGTAGTTTTCGATGCCTGGGCAGTAGCCAACTTCCTGCATCATTTCGATATCGAACCGTGTGCGGGCCGCGAGCCGTTGCGCTTCGAGCAGTTTGTTTTGGTTCTTGAATTCTTCGAGCCGCTCCTCGAGTTCGCGTTTGATCTCGTCAACCGCCGCGGCGATGCGGTCTTCCGGCATCACGAAATGCTTTGCCGGATAAATGTAAACCTGGTCGAGTTTATCGATGGTTTCGCCGCTGGTCGGGTTGATGATCGAAATCTGCTCGACTTCATCTCCCCAGAATTCGACGCGGTAGGCGAATTCCTCGTACGACGGCCAAATCTCCACGCAATCGCCCCGCACGCGGAACTTGCTGCGAGCAAATTCGATGTCGTTGCGCTCGTATTGAATATCCACCAGCTTCCGCAGCACTTCGTCGCGGTCGCTGCCCATCCCTTTGCGAAGGCCGACCATCATGCTGCGGTAATCTTCGGGCGAGCCCAAGCCGTAAATGCACGACACGCTGGCCACGATAATCACATCCCGCCGGCTCACTAGCGAACTTGTGCTGGCCAGCCGCAGCCGGTCGATTTCCTGGTTGATCGAAGCGTCTTTCTCGATGTAAATATCACGCTGCGGGATGTACGCCTCGGGCTGGTAGTAGTCGTAATAGCTGACGAAATAGTGGACGGCGTTGTACGGGAAGAAATCCTTGAATTCCGAGTAAAGCTGGGCCGCCAGCGTCTTATTGTGCGACAAAACCAGCGTCGGCCGCTGCAGTTGCTGAATGACGTTGGCCATCGTGAACGTCTTGCCCGACCCGGTCACGCCCATCAGCACTTGCTCTTTGCGGCCAGCCGCCAAGCCTTCGGTGAGCGCAGCGATGGCTTGCGGCTGATCGCCGGCAGGTTCGAACGGGCTGACGAGGCGGAAATCCACGGCAATGTCCTTAGCAGGTCGGCGAATCTTGTATTTTAGTGGGCAGGTGGCAGATTAACTACCGCGCATTGAAGATGTCCAGGCGGAACACGTTTTTGTGCCGGACAATGCCGATGCATTCGGCGAGGTTTCGGAACGATGGCTGCGACCGGTTCGAGCAGTCGTTCCGCCGGAATACTGCTCCGCGGCACACGTCATGAATCGGCGAAAATGGACCTCAAAAGGAGTTTGCGAAACGCTGGCATCATGGGCTGGGCCGCTTGAATATGAATTCCATGTGGCAAATTCACCGTTTGAGGAGACCAAGCCATGGGAGTCGTCTATGACAGCGGTTTGACGGACGGAAAATGGGAATATGAGTACGTCCCTAACATTCCGTTGTATCCGCCCTGTAGAAATTTGCCGCGGGTAGGCGGTGGCGGCCGCCAATTGCTTCGTTTTAAGGATTGGCAAAGTCAAACGCGCCCACCAACTCCGGCGGCTCGCACACGATCAACATCTTCCGAAATCTACACAAAAACGGGCCAAGACGCCTTGCAAGCTCCACGGCCAATGACCATAAATCAAGCAAGTCCGACATCTCGGCATTGACTCGAAGGTCAGCGGCCGAATTCAACCCGCCAACCGACAGGCAAAGCGCGGAAGTCGGTATCTTCAACGCACGGCACGTTTCGTTTCCAACGGACAGATCCGACACCATGACAGACGACAACGATTTATCGCTCGAGTTTTTGCAAGTTTGCGAGCAGGCCGCCATCGCAGCCGCCCATACGATGGGGCAAGGCGATCGCCGCCACAGCGACCATGTAGCCGTCGAAGCGATGCGCTCGATCATGGACCGCGTGCGGATGCGTGGAAGAATCGTCATCGGCGAAGGAGAGCGAGATGAAGCGCCGATGCTCTACATCGGTGAAGCAGTCGGGGCCGGCGCCAGAGCAGGGAAGGAGGTCTCGGATCCGGAGATCGATATCGCCGTCGATCCGCTGGAAGGGACGAATCTGTGCGCGATGGGGGCAAACAACGCGATCACCGTGCTCGCGGCCGCCGAGCGCGGTGGGCTGCTTCACGCGCCGGATATCTATATGGAAAAGATTGTCGTCGGTCCTTCGTCGCGTGGCGCCGTGAGCATCGACTCTCCGGTCGCCGACAACCTCAAGAATATTGCCAGAAGGCTGCAGCGCGAAGTAACCGACTTAACGGTGATTGTCCTGGATCGGCCGCGTCACGAAAAACTGATCGGCGATATTCGCGCCGCCGGAGCCCGAGTTCGCCTCATCTCCGATGGCGACTTATCCGCGGGAATTTCCGCGGCTGTCGCCGGGACCAATATCCATGCACTGATGGGCATTGGCGGTGCACCCGAAGGCGTGATCACCGCAGCCGCCATGAAGTGCCTCAACGGAGAGATTCAGGGTCGGTTAGTGTTCGACCCGGAAAAACTCGGCGTCGATGCTTCCAAAGTGCCCGAGCGGGAAAAGACCTTGCAACGTCTTCGGAAAATGGGGATCGACGACCCCGACCAAGTCTATCACACAAACAACCTTGCGCCGGGCAAAAAAATTCTCTTTGCGGCCACAGGGGTCACTGACGGATCGCTGTTGCGAGGCGTGCGATTCTTCGGCGCGGGACAACGCACACATTCTCTTGTAATGACGACTGAGCCACGGCATGTTCGTTTCGTGGACACCGTCCACTTAGACGATCGTTCGGATGCTGTCATTCGGTTTTGATGGGCCGATCGCCAGCGCCTACGACAATTCACCGGAGGCGGCATCGCTGGCTGTCGAGATGGACGTCTTCGTCGCGGAGCAATCGGCGGGACTGGAGCCGTGAGAACACTTTTCCCAGCGTCAGCGAAGGGCTTGAGTCGCTGATTGGCAAAAGGAAGCGACTGGAAGATCAGCATCGCAAGGGCGGATTCATGTGGATAGTGCGAGGCATGGCTGTACGCCGAAGAATCAACATGAATATTCTTCGGGTAGATCCGTGTGGGTTGGCTGCCTAATACCACACACCCACCCGGGCCAACATCGTATCGGGCAAGTCCTGGTCCGGCAGATTGTCTCGAAATCGTAGCACGCGACCGAAAACGTAGCCAATTTCGATGCGGCCGTTCAGGCCAAGATTGTTGCTCTTGCGTTCGATGCCCAGCAGCAAGCGCCAATCGCTCGATGTCAGCACGTTGTTGACGCCACCGGCTTGTTGAATGCCCCATTGGCCGCCGCCAAATTCGCCGGCAACGTACATCCAATCGGCGAAGGTCGGCTCAGCGTGAAATCGCCGCGCGATCCGCGGCCGCGGCGATATCAGCTCAAATCGGGTGTCGTCATTCGGCGTCCAGATGATGCCGCCCGCAGGGGCAAGGTTGACGTCGTCGCGATCGAGGTAAATGATGCCGGCCGCAAGGGTGAGCTGCGGAGTCCAATCCCAGGCGCCCACGCCATAAGCCACCGTGCGATAACAATCCGCGCCGATCGAATTCTGATAATCGCTATGCCAACCCGGCGTCACCGAAATATCCACACCGAACCGCGGGGTAATTTTGCTCAGCCAGCGAAACTCCATGTAATTATCGTACAACTCACTGGGCAAGTCGAACGCCGTCGAGGCTTCGACAAAGTTCACTTCGGTGCCAGGTCGAATTAGCAGCGGCGATTCGCGCGTTGGGCAAGGCAGGCCAAAGATGAGATTGGTGTCGACGCCCAGAAACCCGACTCCCGTTCCGTCGAGCCGCGGCAAGTAGGTGGTCGTGAACGTCGCCCGCTGAAAAAACCCTTCGCGTCCCGGCGGCTTTTTCGGCTGCTCGACGGGGGGTAACAGCACAGGGTTGTTTGGATCGCCCAGCAGTGGCTCGGTCATCATGCTGGGAAAGGAGGCCAACCGCGTCGGCGGCTGCACATCGCTGTCCACAGGGGGCAGCGGCGTCGGAAATTCATCGCCGAGAAATTGACCGTAGCCGATGGGAGGCTGATAGATCGTCGGCGTCGCCGGCGCGGGAGTTAGTTCTTGTGCAACCACGCGTTGAACTTGGTCGTGATGCGCAGCCACGGCCAGCGCCCATACCACCAGTTGATTTCGCACGGTTTTCAGGATCATTTGCGCTCCGTGCGATTAATACGAAAGTCCGCCGCCAACGAGCAATGTGTCGGTCAGGTTAAAACTGCTCGGATCGCCGCTGCGGAAGACCAATTGGCGATTGAAAACGTAACCCACCTCGAGGTAGCCACGCAGGCCGTTGGGGGTTTCAGGCAGAATATCAACGCCAAAGGCAACCCGTAGGTCGTTGTAATCGAAGTCGTCGTTAATCGTTTGCGTCTGGCTGCCGCCTGGCGGCCGTTCGACCGTCCATGCGCCGCCGCCATATTCGCCGCGAACGTAAGCCCAGATGTTGTGATTTCCAATCGTATTGCAGCGATGTGCCAGCTTCGGCGCAGGAAAGAATATTTCGTATCGCGAATCTGGATTCGGGGTGCAAACGATGCCGACGGCTGGCAGTAGTTTGATCATATTGCGGTCGATGTACCAAACGCCCACCTTAAATTGCATCGTTGGGCTGATCGTGAACACGCCTAGACCGCGGCCCAGGATGCGCAAGCTCTGGCTGGTAGTGTGTTGAAAGTCGGTATAGATCCCCGGGCTGACTTCCAACTCGGCCCCGAACCAGTTGTTCAGTTTGGGATACCAAGCAAAGTCGAGATAGGCTCCATAGGTTTGGCCGGGCAGAGTAGCCGGCTCCGTGCCAAACGCCACGGGGCCGTCCCATAGGCTCAATTGAAATCCCGGCGTAATCAACAGCGGATTCGCATTGTAATAAAATGGCAAGGCAAATGCGACCCAAGTATTGATCGTGTTGACCCCCATCGCGCTCTGCCCACCGCCGCGCGCTAGCCAAGTTTCATCGACGTGAATCTCCTGCATGAATCGCATCGTCTGCTGGTAGGCATTGCCGATCGTGGCAAAGCCGTCGCCCGTGTAGACCGGCTCGCCGGCAGGGAGCATTCCATTCGGTGTGCCGCCGTAGATTGGCCCCGAAGTATACGGCGAATAAGCCCCGGGCACGGCAGAGGCAGAATCGATCGTCGGTGGCATCGTCGGCATGCCGCTGGGCATGGCATAGGGGTCAAACGTCGGTGGCGGCGGTTGGAGGGAACTGCCAAAGGACTCGACCGGAGCACTCGTGGGAAACTGTACCCGCTGCGCGCAGGCGGAGCGCACTGCCAGGATGCAGACAGCAACGGCAATGACATTCCAATTTAGCAGCCACGGATATTGCACCGAGCGATCCTCAAACGACAAGATGCAAGTCCCGAAGTCGCAAACAATTCGCGCAGCCGGGAAGAGAAGCGAAAGAAAAGTGGCGGATTTAATACCTCGTTTGCGTAAAACAATCAAGATCGGCCGTCGAGCGACGACGGATTTCTCATTCAATCGAAGCTGAAGCGAATGACTGCTGCGCTAGCATGGAAGTCACGGAAAGTCGGCGCAGGAGAAACTTTTCGTCGTTTTTGGCTCCCGGTCCCCGGTTTGCCGGTACAACAATTCGCCTCGCACAAGGTCGTTTCAATTTCCCTTTCAGCATCGGCAACCTGGGAAACATTGAAAATCATGTGCCGTCGCCTCCTCGTGGATGAGCCGGGGTGACTTCCTAACACACCCAACATCAAAAGATGTGAAAAACCGGACTGATGCGACAGCAGTGCCAGCACCCGACCGCCGTGGCCGAATGGTCAAGCAAGGCTTCACGAATGCCTGGCTGTGGGCATCTTTGGTTCGCTACCCTCAAACCAATTCGACTAGCTCAACACCGGGCAGGTGTCAAACCAATTCCGATGCTGTGCTTCCATCCAAGCGGTCGATGCTTCCGGCCCCCAGCGACCGGCTTCATAAACGGACAGCGTCGGCTGACGGCGCTGTTGCCAAGCCTGCAAAATCGGGTCGATGATGCTCCATGCCATTTCGACTTCGTCGGCGCGTGCAAACAAGCTGGCATCGCCGGTCAGCACATCGAGTAGTAGCCGCTCATAGGCATCCGGCATCACCCCGGCGAACTCGCGCTGGAAGCTGAAATCGAGATCCGTTAGCCGCAGTTTCATTCCCGCATCGGGCACTTTGGTTTGAAAGTGCAGTTCGATCCCTTCGGCCGGCTGCACCTGGATCACCAACCGATTGGCCTGACAAATGCCTCGCGTGCCCGAGTTGAACAGCATCGTCGGCGGCTCGCGAAATTGGATGACAATCTGCGTCGTGCGGCACGACATTGCTTTTCCGCTGCGTAAATAAAACGGCACTCCCTGCCCGCGCCAGTTGTCCACCGCCAGTTTGATCGCCGCGAATGTCGCGGTTTGGCTTTCCGGCTTTACTCCCGGCTCGCTGGGATAGCCGCGATATTGCCCACGAACCGAGTCGCGCACAACGTCGTCTGCCTCCATGGGCCGAATCGCTTCGAGCACTTTGACTTTTTCGTCGCGTACCGGATCGGCCTGATACCGCACCGGCGCTTCCATCGCGGTGACCATGAGCAGTTGCAGCAGGTGATTCTGAAACATGTCGCGCATCACGCCGGCCGCGTCGTAATACTCGCCTCGCCGTCCGACGGCGACCTCTTCAGCCACGGTGATTTGCACGTGATCGACGTAGTTGCGGTTCCAGACCGGTTCGAAAATGGTGTTCGCAAACCGCAGCACGAGCATGTTTTGCACGGTCTCTTTGCCGAGATAATGGTCGATGCGATACACCTGGCGTTCGGAAAACACGCGATGCACTGCCGCGTTCAATTGCCTGGCGCTCGCCAAGTCGGTGCCAAACGGCTTCTCGATCACAATCCGGCGCGGGCCGTTCGCTTCGTCGGCCAATCCGCACGCGCCGAGTCCGTCAACCGCGGCTTCATAGAACTGCGGAGCGGTGGCCAGATAGTAAATCCGCGTCGCCGAATCACCGTTTTCAATCTCAGCGAGCCGAGTCGCCAGCTTTTGAAAATCCTCGACATAGCCGATGTCGCCGGCTTCATAAAAGATTGACGGTGCAAATTGCATCCATGCCGAAGCATCCCAATCTCGCTTGGCAAATTCCGCGGTGGATTCCGCCAGCTTGGCTCGCCACTGGTCGTACGAAAACGGCGACCGCGAGAAGCCCACAATCCGCGTATCCGCAGGCAATCGCTGCTTTCGAAACAGCGAGAACAACGCCGGAATCAGCTTGCGGCTGGTCAGATCGCCCGATGCGCCGAAGATAACAATGGTTGGCATGAAATGTCATTTCGTGTTCGTTACGTGAATCGCCTATGATAACGCGATGTTTTCGCGAACGGCTAGTGCCTGGGCAGCACGGATTTTGCGTTGTAGTCTCAGGCGTGTGAGCGTCTGGAAAGTAGGTGGAAAATTTGCTCTGCTGAAGGAGGTTTGGCAAAAGGGGGGCAACTTTCAAGGATTCACGGAGGCGGTGATGTGTACTCAGGCAGCCGGCCGGAAAAGAACTACCCGGTATTTGGTTGAATGATGACGCTCCATTTAGGCAGAGCGGAAGAGCGGGTCAAGCGTGCGGCGATGGGGCGGAAGGCTGCCTTGGTAAGCCGAACGCCG
>JADZDJ010000022.1 GCA_020851115.1 Pirellulales bacterium | reverse complement strand
GCCGGGAAAGAGCGGGCAGAAGCGCCCGACGGCTGCGATGATGGCCGGAATCACCGATCATCTATGGAGTTTTGACGAACTATTTGAAACGGTCCTGAAAGCAGGACCACAGTCTTAGGACACTACCTGCGGCGTATCAGAGTTGCCGCGACTGCGGACAATGGTTATCTTAATAGATGCTGAACCGTGAGGCAGGGGCGATGGTTCGCATACTTTCTGTTTTCTGGAACTGAGTAAGCATGAAGCGAACATCGCGACGTCCGCGCTACCCTTCTAAAAACACTTCGTCGCAGCAACGATGGAGCCGAGCGACTCGACGTTTGCGCGTCGAGCAGCTTGAGTCTCGCGTTGTCCTCAGCCACAACGGCGGAGATGCCGTCAATTGGGAAATGCCCGCGGATCTGGTGCAGCAAATAGCCGCCGACATGACGGCGGTCGCGGAGGATGCATCGGCAATCAGCATTTACCCTGGCGCAACCATTTCGTTCGATACACTTGCCAACGGCATGCCGATTTTGAACAGTCTACCGTCGGCGCCGGCGGCTATTTTCTTGGATTTCGACGGCGGCACCTATCACGGCTCTGAAACGCTTGGAGCTTACGACACCGATGGTAATCCGGCTGTTTTCGGCACGGCGGAGCAGCACGCGATTTACGAAGCGTGGCGGCAGATTTCGATGTACTTCAGCATGTTCAATGTGAACGTGACCACCATCGACACCACCAAGCCCAAAGCGTGGATTCTGCCGAGCGATTCGGGCAACGGTGGCGTCAGCTATGTCAATGTATTTCCGGATAGTCGTCCGGAGTCGAAAACCGGCACCAGCACGGTCACTTCGCGCATTTCGGCGATCGCCCACGAACTGGGCCACAACTTTGGTATGTGGCATATTTCGCAGTATGACTCATTGGGAGTAAAGACAGCGGAGTATTCCTCGGAATTTGATCCATTGCACGGCCCGATCATGGGAATCGACTATGAAGGCGTGATTCACAAATGGATGTATTGGCACAATTCGACCGGTGGGCCGATCGGCGTCGATGACGATATGGCGATCATCGCGAACGATTTGGACAACTACGGCGGCGACGGCTATCGGCCCGACGATTACGGCGCAGCAATGAACGCCGGCACCACGCCGCTGTTGAACTTCGGCGTGACGCAATCGCGCGTCGGCATCATCGAACGACTGACCGACCAAGATGCCTTCTCGCTGACGAGCGCCGGCGGACGATATGCCATTGTTGTCGGTCGCGATGCGCCGTCGGGCGTCGATTTGAAGCTATCGGTCTTCGACGCCGCCGGCCATCTGCTCGCTAGCGAAGATGGCGACCCGCGGGGGGTTCCAACCACGATGGTCAACGATCAGCATCTCACGCTCGATCTGCCGGCGGGAACGTATTATGCCCTGGTCGAAAGTCACGGCAATTACGACGACCAAGGCCAATACACCATTCGGGTCGATCCTATGCCGGATGGTCTTAGCGCCGAGGATGTCGGCCTGGTCGGCGTGCCGGGATATTCCAGCTACGATTCTTCGACGGGCACGTATACCGTGACCGGTTCCGGCAGCGATATTTCGAGCACCTCCGATGGGTTCCAGTTCCTGTACCAAACGCTTAGCGGCAATGGCACGATCGTAGCGCGCGTCGCCTCACAAGAAAACACCAATTTCAACGCCAAAGCGGGAGTGATGATCCGCGAATCGCTGGCTGACAACGCCAAAAACGCAATGATGCTGCTTAAACCAGGGGGCAGCGCGGCATTTCAGTATCGCTTCAGTACAGGCGGATCGACAGGTACCATGAACGCTTCGTTCAGTTCCAGTTGGCAATATGTGCGACTGACGCGCGCCGGCAACACCATCACCGCGGCCGTTTCCACCGACGGAATGAGTTGGACGACGGTTGATTCGCAAACAGTGGTGATGGGCTCGAATGTGCTAATCGGATTGGCGACGACGGCTCGTAACAATCTCAAACTGAACACATCCACCTTTACCGATGTGACGGTGACGGGCGACATGCCCCCCGGCCCGGTGCTCAACGGTTTGCCAGCGACGACTTCGCTGAGCGCCCTGAAAACGACGAGCAACTCGGCCGATTTATCCTGGACCGGCGTGGCCCTGTACGGCGACGCCAACGGCGACGGGCTCGTGAATTCGCTCGATTTGGACCTCGTGAAAGTAAACTTCGGCGCGGCCGGCTCCATTGGCGCGCCGGGCGACGTGAACGGCGATGGACGCATCGATATTATCGACTACAACCTCGTCAAGAACAACATCAACGGTTCGTCGGTCGGTTATGCTGTCGAACGATCGAGCGATGGAATCAACTTCGTGCAAATTGGAGTGACGGCCGCGGGAGTGACCACGTATACGGTGACGGGGCTTGCCGATTTTCAGCGATATTTTTTCCGCATTCGCACCTTGGGCAGCGGCAACACGGTTTCACAGCCATCGGACATCGTCAGTGCGGTAACGAAAGCTGGCGCTGTTTCGAGCGTGGCCACGATCTCGTACAGCACTAGCAAGAACGTCATCGACTGGCGCGATGCCAGCGGCGAGGCCAACTACCGCGTCCAGCGTTCCACCGACGGTGGCGACAATTGGACGACTCGCAGCACACTGCCAAAAAACTCACAAAGCTATGCCGACACCGGCTTGACTGGAACGACTTATTCCTATCGCATCCAAACGCTCGACAGCGGCGGCAACGTGGTCGCCACATCGGCGGTCGTCACCGAATCGACGCGGCTGGCCATCGTCACCGGCCTAGTATTCACCAATCAAGCCGCCAACCAACTGACATTTCAATGGAACGCGGTCGCGAATGCCAGCGGATACCGAGTGGAAAGATCGCTCGACAACGAAACCTTTTCGACGATTGCCTCGAACGTGTCAGCAACCAGCTACGCCGACAACAACGTATCGGCAGGGACGACTTACTATTACCGCGTGACGGGCCTAAAAAGCGGCCTTACCGAAAGCGCATCCCCTTCGTCGGTCATCTCGGCCGCACCTCCTGCAGGAGCGGCCGAGTCTGGCGCAAGCGGCGTGGCATCGTCGTCGCAATCCGGACGCGGTGGTACCGCGCTAGTTCCGCCGGACGATGCAAATTCGGTCGTGAAATCGGTGATCCGCAAGTTCGAGCATCGATTGCGCCTTACGAAGCTGTCGAGCCAGCAAAAGGCCGCTGTCGAACACGTATTGCTCCATTGGAACTTCGACCGCAGCGATCGCGCGCTGTCGAAATCCTTGCTCAAAGCGCTACATCGCGCTGAGGCGGATCGGCTCGGAATCTCGCTGCAAGCTGGCGTTATCGACTTGCAAAAGCACTAACCTTTCACGGATTTACTGGGGATTTGTCATGATCTTCCCGGGCAAATGTATTATTTAACCTGCTAGGGCGCATGTCACGGTTTGTTTTTCTAGTGCTTGTCGATAGCTGCTAGCATCGATGACGCGACGCAGGCGGCGGGTCCAGAATTGGCTAGCGGCGTTGGTCTGGTTGAGGCGGTCGGCGACGAGGTGGAGCATCGGGTTGCCGCCGTCGGACCAGAATTTTTCTTTTTTCTTGACGCGACGGTTGATCTACTTGATCGTCGACTCGACGTGATCGGCAAACCTTGTCGGCGATACTCGTCGTACCGCATCCGCTTGCTTTGGTTTCTCAAGGAGCCGTGCGAACTGGCGACCTGGGCATGGGGAGTACCGGTTTCGTTCTTGTCGGGCGTGCCTAACTCCGTCAGCCGCTGTTCGATGGCGGTCATCAAGCGATCGACCTGGCCGCTCCATAACCACTGCGCCCAATCGCGATAGCATCCTCGATCCACTGCTTGCTTGCCATCCTTGGCTCCTTTGCCTGAATTCAACCACGCCTGCGGCGTGAAGCCCCCCCCTATTGTTAGCAAAACTAAGGACAGAGCGCAAAGTGCGACATGCGCCCCTGTGTCCGAACCGTAAAAGTCAATCTAGGCTGAATTAGCAACAATCCCTAGAATCTGCGACCCGCGTTGGGGGATTTTGGTCGTTTGCTTGAGGTGTCGGAGTTTTTGGCCAGGAGGGCCGTTCGATGGCTATTGTTTCGCAGCATCGTACTCGCCGGCAGGGAACCTTTGAATCGCAGCGGGTTGCTGTGCGGCGACGACAGCCGCGGCGGTGGGTGAAGCGAGTGGTGCTCGGTGGAGCGCTGCTGGCGACGGTGGTTTTGCTGCTGCCCAATATCATTGCGGCGACGGGGTTGCGAAATGCGCCACTGCGGATGGCGCTGGCTGGCATTCGTGGTAGCGTCACAACGGGCGGGGCTTCGCTCTCATGGTTCGGGGCGATTCGGTACACCGATATCGAAATTCGCGACGCGGAAGGGAAGCCTCTGTTGGTGGTTCCCAGCGTCGAGAGCGAGCGAACGCTCATCGGACTGATTGGGAACCTGAACAACCTCGGGACGTTTCGCATCGAACGGCCGCAGGTTTCGTTGACGCTGCGGCAAGATGGGAGCAATGCGGAAGATATCTTTAAGCCGGTGATCGAAAAGGCGGAGAAGTCGCCTAGGGTTGAAAGCGAGATTTTGCATCCGCTGGCGATGACGGTGGAGATCGTCGATGGCACGATTCAACTGACCGATGCGACGACGAACCAACAGTGGAAGTTCGAAAAGTTTAATTTCAAGCTGCGGACATCGCCGGAGAGCGTACTGCCGGTCGAGGTGGCGCTGTCGGGAAATTTAGTCGGCAGCGAGACGGCATCACAAATTGCGATCACTGGAAAGTCGATCGAAGGCAGACCGAATGGAGCAGTCCTCGATGAGGTCGAGGCGAAGATCGATGCGCTGCCGCTGGCGGCCTTGCGGCCGCTAGCCGATCGCTTTGCGCCGGGATTGCAAATGGCCGGAACCGTTTCGACGAACCTCATTTGCACGGGGATTGCCGGGATTCCAAGCGGCAAACTGACGGTGATGGGGGGAGTAACGGCGTCTAATTTTTCGGCGACGGGCGGCCCGCTGGGGACCGACCGCTTTGTCCAGCAGCGGGTCGAGCTGCCGTGCAAGATGGCGTATCAAAACCGCCAATTGGAGATCGAGCAATTTGGCCTAGTGTGTGACGTGGGAAATCTCTCGGTGGTTGGCGCCGCGACGATTCCCGAAAGTTTCGACGATGGGATGATGGCGAAACTGCTCCGCTCGACCTTTCAAATACAAGGCCAACTGGATTTGGCGAAGTTTGCTGCGCTGCTGCCGCGCACGCTGCGGGTGCAACAAGGAACGCAAATCACGGCGGGACAGATCAGCATTACATTGTCGAGCAAGCCCGACGCCGACGCCCACACCTGGAGCGGTCGATTACTGGCCAGCAATCTGTCGGCGGTTCAAAATGGCCGGCCGCTGGAGTGGCATAATCCGATCGATTTGCAGCTTGCCGCGCGCGATCAGCAGGGTCATTACTCGATCGACCAGCTCGTTTGCCAATCCGACTTTTTATCGCTCCACGGAGGCGGTTCGCTCGACGGACTGCAAATCGAAGCGAATTACGATTTGAACCGATTGATGGCAGAAGCGGGTCAATTCGTCGACCTGGGCGAACTAAAACTTGCCGGCCAAGGCAACGCACAGCTTCGCTGGTCGCGGGCAGCGACGGGCGAATTCACCGCCAGCGCCGGCGCTCAAGTAAAATCGTTGGAAATCGCCTTGCCCGGCCGAAAGGCTTGGCAGGAGGAACTTGTGTCGGCAGCGCTGACGGCGGCCGGCAGCGTCGCACCGATCGGATTGGAAAATCTTGCCGCAGCGAAGGTGCAGCGATTGAATAATGCGCAAGCCACGTTGACGCTCGACAATCCGGCGCAGCGGTCGCGCGAATTGATCGAAGTGAAGCTGCTGCAACCGGTGGAAAGTTTTACGGCGCAAACGCGCTGGCCGATGGATGTTCGAGTACAAGGGCGGCTCGATCGGCTTTGGCCACAGGTGGCCGCATGGCTGGGTGTCACCGATTTGGAATTGGGCGGCACGGCTGATATAACGCTGCTGGCGACCTACAACGATGCAGCCATCGAAATTCAAAATGCCAAGGCCACATTGAACCAGTTGCACGCCTGGGGATGGAATACGTTTTTCATCGACGAACCTGAGGTGCGGCTGGAAGTTTCGGGTGGATATCAGTTTGCCGCCCACAAGCTGACGCTCAATCGGACCTCGCTGCTCACCAGTTCGCTGTCGATGCAGACCGACGAGGCAGCGATGGCCTTCCCGCCCAATGGGCCGATGAACTTGCAAGGAGCCATAGGATATCGGGCCGATATGGGGCGATTGCTGCGCTGGATTACCGATCCGCGCTCGCCGCCATCCTATGCGCTGGTGGGCGTCCTGTCGGGATCGACGAATATGGCGCGGAATGGCTCGGTGACCGATGGTCGCGTGGATGCGACGCTCGACAACTTTGCGGTTTACGTTTATGACGCGCCGGCGGCAAACGGGCGAAACGCTGCGCCTCAGCCGGAAATGGTGTGGTCCGAGCCGCGGCTGACGCTGGCAGCCAGTAGCCGGTTGGACGACGCGGCCGATCGGTTGCAGTTGGCTGGCGTCAACATTGTTTCGCAAGCCTTCACGATGAATGCCGCCGGGGGCATTGAGCGATTGAGCACCGAAAAAGAAATCAATTTGGCGGGCAAGATTGACTACGATTGGGATTCGATCGGGCCGCTGCTAAAACCGTATCTAGGAAACGGCGTCAAAATCGTTGGCAAGCACACGCGGAAGTTCTCCGTGCAAGGGCCGCTGAGTGAAATCGGAGATGCCAACCTTGGAACTCGTTTAGCTAGTGCGACGAAAGGTACGAAATTGAAGGGTGGAGCGGACCCAGATTCGTTTGCGACCTTGCGTCCGCTGACGGCGGATGTTTCGCTCGGCTTTAGCCGGGCCGATGTGTACGGCATGCGCCTCGGCAAGCTCGATTTCAACGCCCACATGCAAGACGGAACGATCCTTCTGCAGCCGATGGAAACTACGATCGGCCGTGAAGCGCCGCTGGGACAACTGAGTGTGACCCCCACCGTTCGCCTGACGCCCCAGCCGGCGGAACTGACGATTGGCAAAGGCGTGATTCTCAACAATGTCCGCATTTCGCAGGAACTGAGCCACGCTTGGATGAAGTTTCTCGTGCCGGCACTGGCCGAGGCGTCGCGCGCGGAAGGCAGCTTCTCGTTGGAGCTAGATGGCGCGAAAGTGCCGCTGATGAAGCTCAAATCAGCCGATGTTTCCGGCAAGCTTGTCGTGCATGAGTGGCAAGTGCTTGCTGGACCGGCGCTAGAGCCGCTGGTGCTTGCTGCCCAGCAGATTGAAGCGATGGTCGATCGCCGCCCGCCGCCGCTGGCGCTGACGGGTCAATCGTCGTTGCTCAAGATCGGCGCGCAGAAGGTCGATTTCTCGGTGACCAAGGGGCGCGTCTATCATCAAGACTTTCAGATGCAAATTGGCAAAGTTCCAGTCCGCACGCGCGGCTGGGTCGGATTCGACGAATCGGTCGGACTGGTGGCAGAGATTACGATCCAGGACGAATGGATTCGCAAAGTTCCCGCGCTCGGCGGCATCCAAGACCGCATCCTCCGTATCCCGATCGAGGGGAATCTCCATCGCTGGAAATTCGACGGCCGGATCATCCAGAGTTTGATCGGGCAGGCCGTCACGAATGTGGTGCCGGGAATTATCGAAGGGGAACTGAACAAACAGCTCAATCGTCTGTTCCCCGTGCCGCAGAGGTAGCCCGACGCAATGGACCACGTATTGACCGACCTCGTTCACGAATTCCGACGGCACAAAGACTTGGCCGATCGGGCGATGTCGTCGCTCGATGATGCCGCATTTTTTCAACGGCCAGCGGAACAAGTGAACCCGATCGCGCTGATCGTGAAGCATCTGGCGGGCAATTTGAAGTCGCGTTGGACCGATTTTTTAACCACCGACGGCGAAAAGCCGACGCGAAATCGGGACGGCGAGTTTATAGTGACGCCGGACGACACGAGACCAGCCTTGTACGCTGCCTGGGAACAGGGCTGGCAGACGCTGTTCGATACGCTGGCCTCATTGCAGCCTGCCGATTTGGGCCGGCTAATTACTATCCGCGGCGAAAGCCAGACTGTGTGTCAAGCTCTTATCCGCGGACTTTGCCACGTCGCCTATCACACTGGACAGGTCGTGTATCTGGCTCGACTCGGCAATGCGGAGGCTCTCTGGTTGACGATCGCCCCTGGAAAAAGCCAACAGCACCAGGCAAACTACCGAAAGCCGGTTTGATCGTATTCGAACGTTTGACCGTTCCTGCGTTACTCCTGTTTTCAAGCGGGAGGGGAAGGCGTAAACTAGGGGAGTGCGAGCGGGAAAGCAGTTGGCGGCCGTTCGGGTCACTTTCGATTCCATATTGCTCGGCTCTTTTTCAAGGGTCACTTTATGAATTGGCCTGCCGTGGGCGTGGGAGCGGCGTGGTTTACATTCGGATTTGTATTTGCCAGCCTGGCGGAGTATTGGGGACACCGCCTGTTGCATCAGGTTCATTGGCTCGGCAAAACGCACCGCGCGCATCATGCGCGCGGCAGCGGTCAGGGCGTGCTGCTGGAATATCTCGACTACGTCAAAGGGACGTGGTGGATGATGTGGCCGCCATTGTTGATT
>JADZDJ010000021.1 GCA_020851115.1 Pirellulales bacterium | reverse complement strand
CTACTGCACCAATTCCTCGTTCTCATTCATGGCGTTGAGGTCGAGTTCGCCCGTGTCCTCGAGCCTGCGAATCACATCAACGATCTCTTGTTGCTTGGCTTCCACAACCGAGCGTTTGGCCGGCCCGAGAAATTCCATCTCCTCGCGCATCGTTTCGGATGCACGTTCGGACATGTTTTTGAGGATCTTCTCCTTGAGCCCTTCGCTCGCGCCTTTGAGGGCCATCGCCCAGGAGCTGGTTTCGACGTTCTTGAGGACAATCTGAATGTCCTTGTCGGTGAACCTCGCGATGTCGTCGAACACGAACATCAGGCGGCGAATTTCGTCGACCAGTTCGGGGTCATCATCGCCCAGACACTCGAGCAGTGTGCGTTCGGTGGTCCGATCGGAAACATTGAGCATTTCCGCGACTGCCTTCACCCCGCCCGCGTTTTCAAAGCTTTGGCTCATGACGCTCGACATCCGGCGCTCCAAACCCCGCTCAACCTCGCGGATGATATCGGGGTTCGTCCGGCCCATCGTGGCGACTCGCTTCACGACCGATAGCCGCTTTGCCTCGGGTAATCCGGACAGGATTTCTGCCCCGAGATTCGGTGACAGATGCGACATGATGAGGGCGATCGTTTGCGGGTGTTCGTCGATGATGTAGGTGAGCAAGTTCTGTGTGTCCACATGCCGTAGGAAACCAAACGGCACCGACTCGATGGACTGGCGAATACTCGCTAGAACCGGAGCCGCATTCGCGCCCAATGCTTTTTGAATGAGTGCCTTTGCCAATTCCAGGCCGCCGCCCCGGCCGCTTAGGGAGGGGCTAGCTTCCGTGAATTCGCGCATGACCTGTTCCTGCTCCTCGCCCGAAATCGCTCGCGTGCGCGCGATTTCGATGGAAACTTGCTCCACCTCTTTCGGGTCGAGCTTGGCCATGAGTTCGCCGGCCGAGTCCTCGGGCAGCGACATGAGCAGGATGGCGGCACCACGGATATCCGACATGGCGAGTAGCGAAGCGTCGAGTGCTAGCAGGTAGAAAAGCCGGGCGGTGCTGGTCGCGCCGGCGGCGCGCAGCGTAGCCGTTTATCGTATCGGCCGATCACACTACGTAGCTTGAGGGGAAGCTGTTGATTGAGCTGAGTTTGCCGGCAGTTTACGCAGTGTGCCGGACAGCGTCAGGCGTTGCCAGCGCATGGTCCCAGATGCCGACCTGACCATCGCATTCATCCAACTCGATGCGGATGTGAGTCAGGCCCGCCGCAACATCTCCCAACGCGCCCAATAATTGCTGGCCGATGTAGGCTGCCAGCAGTTCCGCCGTGGTATTGGCAATTGGCAGGATACGGCAATCGCCACTGGGAAAAATCCAGCGGCGGTCTGCATACGTCACTGTTACCTCATGGCCGTTTTTCTCAACGCGAATCTGCGGGTGCCCGGTTGGCAAGAGCATGTAGTGGTCGAGCCATTTGGTGATTTCCAACAACTTCGCCCGCACAAGAAGGAAATCGATCACCAAATGGTTTTCGTCCAAGATGCCGCTGACTTCGGCGGCGACGTGGTAGTTATGCCCATGCAGCCGCTCGCAATGACCGCCAAAGGTAATGAAATGACCGGCACAAAAAACGTGCTCGGCTTTGGCAATTCGAACGCGATACGAGTCGGTCACGGCTAAACTCCCGGCAATTACCGATTGAGCGTGGCAACGTCATGCCCGATCTGATTCCATTGAAAGCAATTCTAGCGATTCGTGACGTTTTGATTTAGGGGGTGCCATGCTCTCGCGAAACAGGGACATGCCCACGCTGGCGTTGGAGCGCGAATGTTTCGCGTGAGCATGCTGCCGCGAGCGAGGACATGCCACCCGCGAAATGAACTGTCACAACCCTCTAGGCCGCGCGAAGGTTTGTCCAGTTTAACCGCCCTTCGCGAAGGAGGACAAAAAGGGCTGCCGCAATGAGGTCGGCAGTTGTGCCTGGATTGCGGCGATGGCCGTCGGCTCGAAGCCAAAAGTCGAGGTCCGCGACGGCTCGCTCAAAGGTCTCATCGCCTGGTTTGCCGGCCGCGATTGTGGCCGACGCACGGACGCGGACGCTTTCCGCAAGTTGTTGGCCGCACTTCCGCAGAATGAGGCTATCGACCTCGGCCGCAAGTTGCCGCAGCTGAGCGTGGACGATTGCCGTGGTAAGCGGCCCCCCCTGGGCGACGCCCGTTTCAATCCAAATTGCGAGCCGGTCAAAAATGTCGGCGAATTGATGGGCGTATTGGCGGGCCACTAAGTCGCGGTGGGCGGCGAGGCGCATCGCGTCGACGAGCGTGATATTTGGTGGTTCGTCGAAGACATCGGCACTTTCGGCGTGCCCCAAACCGCCGGCGGACGAAATGCGAATCGCTTCGTACACGTACCGAGTGTCTTCGGCCGTTAGCTGATTTAGAACGTCACGGATACCATCGGCATGTGGCGTTCCATCGGGCACCGCGGCGAGAGGCGCCAGCAGCAGGACCGCACCGAGGTTGGTATTCGTTTGAACCGCCGCCTTGGTTGCTCGAACGGCCTCGAGTACCGTGCGTCCGACGCCCAGTTCGCGAGTTTGCGCTAGTATCGGTCCAACGACAATCGCACTCTGTACGAAATCGAGATAGGTGACATCTTCGAAATCGGCGCCACGATGGACGTTCCCGGGCTTTGGCGCGGTTGCTTCCCACACACAGGCCAGCGTCGCCGCCGTGGAAATCGGGAATCGAGTTTTGCGCAATCCGCCGTGCATTCGTTACTCTGCAGTTTAGCCGCGACGCGTCAGCGGAGCGCGAGCGCGGGCTTGGTTGTCATGACCGAACTCAATCGCCCGCAATGGCCGCGGCCTCCTTGAATGAGCGGGCCAAGAATCCCTCGACAATCGCCAGCGATTCTGCCGGTGCATCTTCGACGACCCAGTGTCCGATGTCGGCCAATCGATGGGCTTCCGCATTCGGCCAAGCCGCCAGAAATCGATCGAGGCAATCGGGGCGAAAACACCAGTCACGCATGCCCCAGATCAAGCAGGCGGGACGATCGGCAAACGAGGGCAGGCCGGACTCAATTTGTGCCAGCGTGGCAGCGGTGTCACAGTTTACGAACGCGTCTCTTCGAGACTCGCATTCGCGTCGCGGAGCGACACGGCTACGCGGGGTGGGAATGTCATGCACGAAGCCGTAGACGGCAGTGCGATTCGCCCAAGAGTTGTAGGGTGCCAGGTAACCTGCGGCCACCGCCGGTGCAAGTTTCTTGGTCTGGGCGAGCGTCATTCGCAACGCAGCCCGGCTGAACAAATTCGCCCCTTGCACCGCCAGCCGGCCGATCACCGGCACACGACAGGCGCGGATGCGCCAGGGAATGTATCTCGGCGAAAAGGCGCCCGTGTTGAACAGCACGATCCGTTGCAGTCGTTCGGGCATCCTCAACATGGCGCCGAGGCCGATGGCACCGCCCCAATCCTGCGCCACGAGTGTGAGTCGCTCGACACGCAGTTCTTGAACCAGGGCAACGAGATTCTCAATATGTTCGTCTAGCCGCAGAAGTCGCATTGGTTTGTCGCTCAAGCCACAGCCCAAGTGGTCCGGAGCGATACAGCGGTAGCGATCGCGAAGCGCCGAGATGATCCGCCGCCAGTGAAATGACCAGGTAGGGTTTCCATGCACGAAAAGCAACGCCTCGCCTTGGCCGCCGGCGGGTCTCTCATCCAAAAAGTGTACTCGCCCGCCGGGCCGGTCGCACCAGTTGGACGCAAACGGGTATAGCCGCCGCCAATCAATGGCACTATGTGGTGATTCTGGCATGAGCACGGCTTGCTGCTAGATAACGGTTTACTGCTAGATAAGAGCCTGCGGATGCAGGATACTTGATCGTGTGGTTCGAATTCGGAACACGGTTCCCTCCAACATCCAACATCCTGGCCCTGCCATCCAGCCCCATGCCCAGTTTGACGGTCGAAAATTATGTGAAGGCAATCTATCAATTGGCCCACGACGCGGAGGATGGTGCCGTGGCGACCGGCCAAATCTCGGCCGCCCTTGGCGTATTGCCGGGCACCGTGACGAGCATGCTCAAAACACTGGATGAAAGCAACCTGGCAACCTACACGCCCTACGAAGGCGTGCGGCTGACGCCGTCGGGGCGGGCACTCGCGCTGCGGGTTCTGCGGCGGCACCGACTCATCGAGCAGTTCCTTAACCAGACGCTCAATTTGAGCTGGGATGAAGTGCACGAAGAAGCTGAGCACATGGAACACGCCGTAAGCGATGCCCTGGTGGACCGAATCGACGCCTATTTGGGCCACCCGACGACCGACCCGCACGGCGACCCCATCCCCAGAGCCGATGGCACGGTGGCGGCCGCTCACGATCGCCCGCTCGCCACGTGCCTGGCTGGCGACCGATTCTTTGTCGCCCGCGTCGTCGATCAGACGCCGGAGTTCTTGCGTTACCTCTCGCAAGTCGGGCTGGCGATCGGCGTCCAGGGAACGCTCGTGGCCAATGACGTAGCGAATGACCACGTGGTCGTACGACTCGGCGAAAGCGAGAAAGAGCTAGCGCGCGAAGCCGCAACGAAGCTTATGGTACGTTGACGAGGCCCCCGAACTAGCGCCCCAGCTCAAGGGTCGCAGCACAAGCGAGAGCAATTCACGCCCTGCTCTTGCTTGCGTTGCGAGCTTCAATCGGCGGGATTCTCGCACCTTTGACGTTCGAGCGTGGGTGGCGTAAAACTTAGGGATCGTTTGCCGCACGCGCGACCGCCGGTGAGGGGCCTCTGCAAAGGGGGCCTCGCGAACCTGGTCAGGGTGGAAACACAGCAGCCATAAGCCCGCGTCTCTTTGTGTGGGGGCCTCGCACTGGCGGCCGCGATGCGGAAATTGAAAAATGCAGATTGAAAAATGCGAATTGCAAATTGGGAACGCGATTCGGCATTTTTCAATTTGCAGTTTTCATTCTGCAATCTGCAATCTGCAATCTTCGGTCTCTTTCGGATACGGTGTGATGCCGCCCCATGGTTGATACTCCCACATCCGCCGTGCCAGAGGACACCGCCCACCCGGGGCGCTATACCGTCATCGCGCGCCGCTATCGGCCACAGGCGTTTGACGAACTCGTCGGGCAGGAGCACGTTGCCCGGGCGTTGCAGCAGGCGATTTCGAGTGATCGAGTCGGCCACGCCTACCTGTTCACCGGTGCCCGCGGTGTGGGCAAAACATCGGCAGCCCGCATCTTGGCAAAGGCGCTCAATTGCGTGCACGGCCCGACGCCCACGCCATGTAACGAGTGCGACGTATGCCAGCGCGTGACAACCGGCGACGATGTGGACGTGCTGGAAATCGACGGCGCGAGCAACCGCGGCATCGATGAAATTCGCCAGCTCCGCCAAAACGTGGCCGTGCGACCCAGCCGCGTGCGATACAAAATTTACATCATCGACGAAGTCCACATGCTCACGAAGGAGGCCTTCAACGCCCTTCTCAAGACGCTGGAAGAGCCGCCGGGGCATGTGAAATTCATCTTCGCAACGACTGAGCCGCAGAAAATCCCGATCACCATTCTTTCGCGCTGCCAGCGATTCGATTTCGCAGGTATTAGCGCGGCTTCGATTCAGGAGCGGCTGGCACAAATCGCTGCGGCGGAGGGGGTAACGGTTGAAGCCGACGCGCTGCAAATCCTCGCCAGCCGGGCGGCCGGTTCGATGCGTGATAGCCAGTCGCTGCTCGAACAACTTCTGGCGATCGGCAGCGGGCGTATTACCGCCGAGGACGTCAACAACCTGCTTGGTATCGCTCCGGCAGAACGATTGAGCGGCCTGGTGCGGCACTTGGCCAATCGCGATGCGCCGGCCGCACTTGCCGAACTTGATTCCACCGTGCAAAGCGGCGCTGAAGTGGGCCTGTTGCTCGACCAGCTTGTCGGATATTTCCGAGACGTAATGGCAATTACGGTCGGCTGCAAACCCGACCAACTGCTGTACGCGCTGCCGTCGCAAGCGGCGGAGGTTGCCGAAGTTGGCCGACAGCTTGGGATCGCCACGGTTTTAGCGATTGGACAAATTTTGGATCACACTTCGGCCCGGATGCGCGTGAGCATGCACGGCCGGACTCTTGTCGAAATGGCAATCGTGCGCATTTGCCAGCTTGGCGAGCTCGACGATCTTGCAACGCTGGTTGCTGAATTGCGCGGAACAACGGAGAGCACACCACAAAGGGTGGCTGGGGTCGAGCGCCAGCGAGCCCCCAGCGCGCCGCCACCGACTAGTCCACCGGCGCCGGACGCGTCAAAAAAAAACGCTGATCCACCCGCCATTCCGTCATTAGCAAACGGATTGGCGAATGCCGTGGCATCGGCCCTGGCCGGGCCGCCCGCGCAAGTTCCCCCCGCACCGCCACGAGAAGTCGAGGTGATTCCGAGCGCGCCACCCGCGATGCCTGCAACGATTGAGCAAACGCCAAGTCGTGTTGAGCCGCCACGAGTGCGCGAGGCGGCCAGTGACCCAAACGAGCGACTCGCGGAACTCACGGGTTCCGATGCGGACGAAAGCCCACCGGCCGAATCGGTACTCGCCATGTTCGAACGGGCAATGGCGGCAGGCGGCGCCCCGCGCGTAGATGTGCCGCCACCTCGCAAGTCGCGTCGCGAGCAACTTGCCGAGATCGCAGAACAACCATTTGTTCAGCGGGCGATGGAGCTGTTCGACGTCCAGCCGGGACAATTCAAGTACCAGCCGCCAGGCGGGGAATCCAATTAGTTTCACCACAGAGACCACGGAGCACTGAGTAGGTAGATTGGTCATTGGCAATCTAACATTTGGTAACAGTTTAGCGGCATGAAGTCGCGGCAGCGGAATTTGTAAGAATTCCGCTACACCTGCTGAGTCACTTCAAACGGCTAAACTCTCACCAGTTTGCCAATCACAGATTCCTGTTCCTCCGTGCTCTCCGTGCCCCCTGTGGCAAAAAAACAAAAGGTGAAATCGTGTTCAAAGGCTTAGGGAATCTCGCCAACATCGGGGCGTTCATGAAGCAAGCGCAAGAGATGAGCGGCCGTATGCAAGCGATGCAACAGCAACTGAAAGCCAAGCGCGCGACCGGTGCTGCCGGTGGCGGTTTGGTCGAGGTGGACGTCAACGGATTGGGCGAGGCGCTCGCCGTGCGGATCGATGCGTCACTTGTCGAAAAAGGCGAACGCGAAATGATCGAAGACCTGCTGCCGGCAGCGATCAATGCCGCCCAGGCAAAGGCGAAGCAGCTGCATGCCGAAGCGATGCAGTCGCTGGCCGGTGACCTCCCCATTCCGGGTCTATCCGAAGCATTGATGCAACTTGGTGGCGGCCCACCTCCTGGCTGCACACCGGCTGAGTGAGCCGAACAATCGAACTTGGTTCGCGCAATGTCACTTCGCGTTCAACTAGTACACGGGTGACGGCGTCCATCAGAGTTGCTGCTGCGTTCCATTAGGTGCCCCACGCCCGTTCAAGTGCAATTCGCCCGCATTTCGCTCGTTTTTACCAGTACTTTTCTCGGCGGTTGGGCTACAATTGAATCGGACGCGGTTTGACCTCGTTCCGCGGCGAGCGGTATGCTAAAAGTCGCTCGGGAAAGCCCGGAAAATTTCGGTTTTGATCGGGTCAAGGCAACGCCCCATTCGCCCGAATTGAGCAGCAGCAATGCGATTATCTCTCGGCCAACAGATGCAACTGGCTCAGAAGCAGGTGCTTGCACCGCGGATGATCCAGTCGATGGAGATCTTGCAGTTGCCGCTCATGGCGCTTCAGGAACGTAT
>JADZDJ010000020.1 GCA_020851115.1 Pirellulales bacterium | reverse complement strand
GCCGTGGCTGCCGAGACGCTGCGGACGACCCTCCAATGGGCCATCCACCAAGTCACTCATGATTCGCGAAAACCTCAACACGTCATCGCTCAATTGGGGTTGATTTAGCGTTTTGCAAAAGTCCAGTAAGAACTTATTTCTCGAACTTCGGAAGCGGTCGGCTCACGAGTTGTAAAAAGGAGAACGGTGCGCTGCCCGTCGACGAGCAGTCGGTTGCTGAAGCGGGCAGGGTCTTGGTCACCCTGTGTTCCCTGGCCGTGATACTCCCACGAGCCGTCACTACGCTGGCGATCGGCATACCCAGCACTTTTAGCTGCCCTACCTCCGGACGTGACAATTACACATTCAGGAGAACTGTCACCCCATATGATCCCGCTCTGTTGTTGCTTGCTGCCTGCAAATTCGAGAAGTTGCTCGCGAGCATAGCTGGCTCCAATCTCGAACATTTTATCGGCTCATCAGGTAGATATTGCGTTGCAAGACGGCTAAGTTTGCCGTCGTCTGCGCAGGATATACTCGCGCCCCTCAGGCGTCAGTTCCCTTCCGCCAGGTGTCAATCGGATATAACCGAGCCTCGTAAGAAACGGCTCGATTTCATCGATCACGCGATCTCTGTCAACACTGCCAAGCAAGCTTAGCAGCGGCCGTTCGCCAAGTCGGCCGTGACGTTCCAAGACATCAAGGTACTTGATATCCCACTCGGTGAGCCCCAGGTCGTCGATGCCGAGGCTTCGTCGGACCTCTGCAAGATGGTCAGCCAAGTCGGCCGGACCGGACACCGCAATGACGGTGTCAAGCTGGTCTGCTATCTCCATTGCAACTCGGGGAACGCAACGGCCTAGAGTGGCAATCTGCAGGTATATTTCACTGGGCCAGTTCCGGTGCCTGCTGGTTCGCACCATTTCGGCGACTTCGTCCGCTGAATATTCTCGAAGCTGGATTTCCTTGCAGCGTGTTCGAAAAGCACGATCAATGGCCGACGCTCTTGTTGTGGCGAATAGAAATGTGACCTTGTCCATCCTTGCCACTTCAGATCGCAATGTCACCGTTCTATCGGCGGCTTCGAGCATCGTGAGAAAACTCTCCTGCACGGCAGTTGGCACGAGATGGACCTCGTCAATAAACACGGCCAAAGGGGGGTATTGTAAGACGGGAAGGCCCCCCATTTGCTCGACTTGCGACACAACTTCATGGCGCTGCGCCAATTCTCCCTTCACAAGTTCAAAGAGGCGTTCACGCGAGTTCACGCCTCGGCCATCGAGTCGAACAATTGGCAGGTTAAGCGCAACTGCAATTCGCTTCGCCATTTCCGTCTTGCCAGTGCTGGGCTGTCCAGTAAAGAGGTAGTTCTTCGAAAGAAATATGGGCTCTCCCATGAGTGCCCGCAACAAATCGTACTTAACTAGCCTTACAGCATCATCATTGCCAATGAAGCCTCGAAACGCCTGCTCGACTCGGTCTCGTATTCCGGCTGGTACACCTGCACCCTGGGTAACATGCTGCGCATCGGGCTCCGTCGACGTCTCCTCTACGGCAGCCGGAGCGACGGTGGCAGAGTCGCTGCCTGCTTCGCCGGAATCTGAGCACTCCACGTCTTCGACATCGGCCACTTGTTCTTCCGCTGGACTCGTGCCGGCAACAACAGACCTATCAGCGCTACCACCGTCTAGTGTTGCAGCACCTGCGCCGCAGTCTGGGAAAGACAGGTCTAACAGAGCAATCGACTCGGCGGCTGCACTGGAAAGCGGTGGATGACCCACAAGAAGGCTCTCCGCGTCGTTCGGAGAAACGACAACCGTATCTCGTCGACCATCTCCGTCCAGATCGCTGACCACGGTATAGGGCGATTGATCAAATGCAATCAACTTGCCTGCAGCTGCCACCGTAATCTGCGCAGTTTCGAAGACCACGTCGCGAATAACTCGCTGATGGATCTCTGTCCATGCGTCTGCGTTCACCCCATGCACGCGTTCGTTTGCATAGATGCGGAAGCCAAGATCAAGCAATTGGCCAAGAATTCCTCGGCGGCACACCCGCCACAATTCGTTTGGCGGATCCTCGCAAAGCAGAGTCGTGAGGAGTCGCCCTAGGCTTTCCGCTTGACGGAGCATATCGCGAAGGTCAGCCGCCGGTATCTGCTGGAACTGGCGAAGCTTGATCTCAACTGGTGTGAGCTTGATTGAGACTGGTCCTCCCCCGCTGGGAAGCTTGATAGCGATGACAAGGATATCGGGGCGCTGGTCAGTCAATTGCGAACCCAACCTCTTGCCCAATTGGTAAAAGACATCTTGGTATGGGTCGACTGGCACGATCAGATGAACACACTGCCCACGCAAAACAGGGAGTCGCGCATTTCCTGGCGAGTCGCGGAATGCATCTTGGATCAAGCGCACCGCCAGCAACATGCCTAGTTCCCCACTTGCGTGCGTTCCCCCCGTTGCAAGCTTTTTAAGGACAGGAATGCCGCGTTGGGAGATTTCAGAGATTAGCGGTCCGACGTCGACATTTGTGCTCGTCACAACGCGTGTGGCTTCGGTAATGGCCATTCGCATCGATGGTGCAGGTTGGGCAATCAAGTAGTAGCCAGGGCTTTCATTCTCACCTTTTAAGCCACCCGGAAGTTCGTAATCCCACAGGTAACTGCTTGCGGCTGCGGCACCCTTGATGATGCACGCAGGGTCCATCTGCGACGACGTAATTGCTATGTATATCGCGTTGGAAAGTCGCGCCCTCATAGCGTCGACATTCGGCTGGAATTGAAGCTGCGACGTTTCGCTATCGCGGAGTGCTAATTCCTCAAATCGTATAGTCGCGGTCGCGACTAGGTTAGCCAGTGAATCTCTTTCACAATTACATGTAGCTCCGACCCGCGATTCCCGTAACCACGTTGCGTCTTGCGTATCCTGCCGAATCCTGTTGCGCCAAAGTGCGCCTTCAGTAACCGGCGAACGTGTAGGGCCACTCTGGCCAGTTGGGGCGTCGCCGCCCAATTGGTCCACGATTACTAAATCCTGCTTTGGAGGCTGACGCTGTCCGTTCTCGAAGTACCAGCGGACGCGTTCTTGGCTTCTCTCCGACAAATTAGCTACCTGTTCTGCCGACAAGTCTGGGGTATCTCGAAAATCAAATATCTCGATACCGTCGATGATCGTGGGTGGTTGATCATCGGGCAGTTCATCGTCGAAATTCGCGTCGCACCATGAAATTACGCCGTCCGTGCACGCGGACGTATTGTCGTTGGAGCTTACGACACCGATACGAAGCGTCGAGCGCGCCGAGAGAAGCTTTGCGAGTTCATTTAAACTTGCGACGGTCTGGTTGCGGGTAAAACCACCCGTCACGGATTTGGCACCTAGTCCCATCGAAGCAAGTTGACGAGCTACTTTCTGGCGATCGTTATGTGCACCTAAATAGTTTCCGTTCCATAGCACCTGCCAATGAGGATTGGATGCTGGTGCAGATATGAACACTCTAGGTTCCGGGCGCGAACCGCCTTGTTCGTAGTACCATGCGCCAATATCCGGGCACCGATGTGGATCGAGTAAACCCGCTCCTGGACATCGCCGGTTCAGCGCATCAACTAGTCTCGTTTGCGCAACGCAATGCCAACCAACCCGCAAAGGATGAAGGGGCGACAAAATGATCGCGATTGGCTCTCTAGACATGTAGTATGCACCAGCCTGGGCATTCCACGTTGGAGCATGCATCGCTACGCAATCAAACCAAGCTGCTTGCTCAGGGCGCTCCGAAAGCCACTTGCTATACTCACGAACGTAGATTTGGGCTAGTTCCTGAATCCCCTCTTCGGACAAGTCAATCTCCGAAATAGGACGGCCTAGTTGCGCGAAGTGGTGGCGCACAGCTTCACGAGCTTCCAGCAAGCTTCCCGGTGGACTCGTCGGCATTCGAGGATCAAACGAGACATCTACGTCGCCAATAATTGCATTGCCGCTCCAATCCGGAACTTCAAGCCATGAAGGTTGATCGTCAATCCAACACGCAAGAACAGGTTTCCAGCTATCCGACGAAGGCCCGGTGTCGGTGGCAATATAGACACTTTCGAGTCGCTGCATGAACGAATCAGGGGCAGTCGCGACTCCGAGTTGTCCTGTGGCTTGATGTGCTGCAACCAGCGCTTGAAATCGACTTGAGAAGTATTGCGATGTTTCGTCGATGGAAAATACAATACTCCATTGTCCAGCAACTGCACCGCTCGCGGTGAGCAGCTCGACAATTAGTGTATCTTGATCCTCGACGTCGACGACGTGTGAGGTTCGATTACTCCCCGGCAGTAGGTCAACTGGATCAGTCGGTTCCTCGCCCTGCAATGTTACTCGGCTGCTAACGATGTTCGTTCCGCAAAGAATCTCCACGTCCACGACACCTGCTCGCTGCAATGCAATCTCCTGCCACCACTCCTGCTGGCCACGTTGCCGAACGGGAGCATGTGCCATGTACGCACTCGGCACGTGAGCGGCACCACCGCATTCGAATGAATCGAGGGCGATTACATCCAAGGTTGCTGCGCGAAAGCCGTGTGCCTCCACGCGGTACTTAATCGGACGCTGGTGATCTGGTGGCCCCGGGTCTATGCAGTGAAGTGAATCAGTCGCGTCGGCTGCAAGATTCACGGAAGCTTGCCCAACACGTCGCGCAAATGTGGGATTCAGAAGCGGTTCATCACCAGCGGATTCAGCGCGAAGCCGGACCTCGCTCACGACGTAATGAGGTTCCCCACGGACAGCCTGATTGAGCGCATTTTCACAGATGAAGGTGATTCGCTCAGGTCTAACGGGCGCATCGACTTCATCTAGCATGTTTCCGAGGTGCTCTGCGGATAGTGCTGACCACCACGCAGTCGGCGTGCCCGGCCGATAGAACCACTCCGGCGTGCGACCGAAGGCAGGTCCGGACGCCGCCGCCGATCGGACATGGTTCGCAAGCGCGTCCAGGTGCGGAGCTAAGTTTTCGGTGGTAGCAACGTTTGTTGCTTTTAGCGCTTGAATTCCTTGCTCGACCCCGTTCGATCCTAAGTATGAGCCAAGATGACGCACAACTTGCTGCGCCTGCTCCACTGTGCTTGCACCAGTGAGACTGGAGAATCCAACTTGAAGGCAGAGGCGATTTTCTGGGGATAGGGTGGTATTCGGGTCGGCGAGCAATGAATTGGCCAGCTCCCAGGGCAACAATTCTCGATCGTTTGCGCTCATTTCATCGCCACTCTTCGCAATCTCGCGGAGTGCGGATCGTACAACTGCCTCCGGTAGGTCGATGTGCCGCGCAATCGCACAAATGATCCAATTCCATAATTCCGTTGTGAACCACCGCCCGCGTCCACCAGGACGAATCTCGCCGATAGTTTCGGTAGTATTTGCAAGCGATTCCGGCCGAGCGCTCCACATGTAAGGCTCGACAAGCATGAGGACGCGCTGACAACTGTTGCGAACTGTTACAGCGTAATCCCAAGCACTCTGGCAGCTTACCGGTCCGTCGGCGCCTGTGCCGTGGTCGCCTGACTCGGTGGGTAAGCCGCGAACGTATAACACTACGACATCAATGTTCGAGTTGTCGGGAAGCGTCACAGTCCACTCATGCTGCAAATCGCCAGTCATTTGATTGTGAAGGGCGACAAGGCATTGTGCCGGTGGGCCGACTAGAATTGGTCGGACAAACGCAGTTGGGTTGCGGCGCAGTCGATTCCCAAAGTATTGGGATAGAAAGCGTTCCAACACTGTGGCCAAGTCGTTCATAAAGTGATTATTGCCAATTAGCTGAGCGATCTACGAAATGGTGAAACAATAAGGCGACCACCAGCCGCGTCTGGACTATCCACTACGAGCCCCAGTCGCTGTAGTGAATCGCTGAAGCTTCCGCCTGATAACTCGTGCGCAGGAACGTCCACCCGATATTTGGCTAGATGTTCTCGGAGATCTTCGAGACTGGCCTCAAGCGGCGCTTTTCCGCGGCAACAACAGTGCGCGAGCGCGATCAGCATTGCTGGCCCCAGCTCTACAGGCCAGCGCGAACGTCGCGTCGTGCGACGGCTCTTGTTTGCTAACAAATACGATTGGTCGTAGGAACGACGTTCCGGGTCCTGCGTTTCAATTTGACCAAGAGAGTGCCGTATGAATTCCAATAGGTTCTTGCTGAAGCCCGATTCACAGCGAGCCAATCCCGGACGACCGTCGACGATCGTGGCGCATCGCTGAAGAATCCATCCTTTTGGGTCATGCGCATCTATGTTAAGGCGTTGATTCGATGCAAAAACAAGAAATTCATGAATACACTGGGGTGCATACGTGTTGCTGACCGCGGAGAAACCAATCGCTGTTCCAGGCCACGCAGCACCAACTTCATCCAACCGGTGTAAAACTAGGTTTATTCCAAATCGTCCATGCACGTACTGTTCGATTAGCAACTTAATAGAAGGAACTGCATCCCGACCTACTTCCAAAATTGCCGACCCTCGTCGTGCGCTCCAAAGCTCAGAGGTTAGTGTATCAGGTGAGGGCACTGGTCCGCCCTCAATCACAATCTGTAATTGACGCCATACTTCGGCGTTCATCCAACATATCCACAGCCAGTGCATCGCAAACCCAATTCTCAAAACTGCTTCAACGAGTACCGTCCATTGGCGCCTGGTCAAGGCATTCTTCAGCTCCATTATGGCCCCAAGGTCAGCGCAGAATTGTTCCGCTGGGTTGCCAGGAGTCAGATCACCGGTACGAGATCGAAGGCCTCGGCAATGTTCTTCTCGGATAAGATCTGGCGACTCGAAAGGCCTCGGGTGTTGCCCGTCACCCGCCGAGGCATCTCTTAACGAATCTTCCAAGAACCGTGCGAGCAGGTCGTCCCCACTCCCGACTATTAGATTCTCGCCCAGCCGTCGCGCGTGCGTTTTGCCATCTTCAATCCCAACTCCGCTTCCGATGATTTCCAATAGTAAATTGCCCGGCGTCCATCGATTCTTACCCTTCCGTCCGAGAACGCAGCCATAGCGTGCAGCCTCCGAAATAATGGGCATTAATTGCGGGATCGGCTTTGATCGCCGCTGCCCACTGCGTGCCGGGCTCGCAATCCCGCCGAGTTCAAGCAGAATATTGCGCCACAAACGCGCGTCGCCCCTGGCCGCTGGAATCGACCTCACGATTTCTGGAATCGTCTCCAGATCAACGTCATTTTCTGGCGTACCAGTTATCAGTTTTCGGTACACGCCTCCTAACAAGACTTCACTAGTTGAATACTCAGCGGCAGTGGGTGAGAAAAGCGAATCAGCAAACGCAGCATGGCTTCGTTCGCTCGGTTTCTCCATGTACTGGTCAACGGTCACGGCAAGCCCTTTTCTGCGTCACAGTAACTGTGGTCCACCGCCATCGTGAGTAATCGATACCTGTCGGTCCATGACATTTATCCGGGCCGTACCGTCCGCAAATTTCTGACCGTCTCGGCACACTTCCCCAGCATACAGGTGCCGCACTCGATCAATTGCCGCACGAACACTCGCAGGAAGGCTACTGTTGGCGCAGCCACTTTGTCGGAGCATTAATGCACGAAAAAACTCGTAAGTAATTGGGATGGGGTAACCGATGTCACGAATCTCAAACCAAGGCATATCGTGAGCCGGGCGCTCTTCCGATGCGTCGGGCGCTTTGAAAACAGGCACGCCAGGTGGGCCGCACTGAAGCGACAATAGTGGCGCATCGTCCGAAGTTGGTTGACCATAACTCTCCACCAAATTGAACTGAAACGCCTCTTGGCCGAGCATTGGAATCAGTGCCTGGCGGACAAAATTCAATTGCTGCTGGTCTCGAAGGCCAGACTCGTACTTGGTCAAATACTCTTCTTCAGCGTGGTGGCCAGAGCGCACAGCTATCGAACGCTTGACGACAACGCTGGCGAACTTGCGCAGCAACGACCATATGAGCGAAACCTGTCGGACGTTTCGACTTTGCATGCTCCATTCGTCCTCGGCTTCGGCCAATATGCCAAGCAATGCAATTTCCAGCGCCGATAGTTCGTGCCCCTGAGCATACGAGCTTCCCAAGCGGACGGACTGACTGAAAGCCAGTTCGCATTCATTAAGTAGATCGGAAGCATCCTGGGGCGTCGAACGCGCAGGGTCCAAGATCGCGTATTCCGTCGCAAGGTCTCCTCGGATTTGCGTGGCGTGTGAAACAGCAGTCGTTGCGAGTGCTGACGCAAAAGCCTGGGACAATACCTCACCATTCCATGTAATATTGCGATCCTGCCGACAATAATCGGCCAAGTCGGTGACAACGCAGTCTGGAAACATCGCCTGCGGGTAGAGACGACGTATTAGGCCCAGCACCGCAATAGCCTTTTGACGAAGATTATCCCCGTTTAGTTGTTCCGCCAACGAAGCAACCCAATGGCATGGATGGTCACTCTCCCCGAAGTCACTCCACTCTCCGACACAAAGCTCTGCGGCAAGGGAAAATAACCCTCGAAGATTCCAGCGTTGGCCCGTCGCAAGTTCTCCGCGACGAAGGATGGTCCGCAAGCCAGTTACATGTCGCGAGGTTCTTAACCACTGCGCGTTTTGCCGAAACGGACAAATACTCTGCGCATCACAATCTGAACATCGACCGGATATTTCCCATTCCGACTCCGATACTGCCAACTGTATCATGGAGCCAAATGGGTCTGTGCCGGAATCGGCGGCAAGTAACGATTCCAGGTCCATTGGCCAGCATGCCGCCAAGCAATCGGAATCGAGCGGCCAACAGGACTTGCGTTCGGTAGTAAGTGCATCAATACCCAAACTTGAGGCTCGGAGGATGTTTTCCAATAGCTGAGTAACTTCATAATTCGGACCATATTCAACGGATGCGACATTGACAGTCCGGGCGAGCAGACCACGGTTAGCACATACGACGACGACGGGCCGAGGAGACTCGCCGGATGTAACCAACTCGGTTAGGTCGAAAGCAAGACGTTGTGCTGCATCGCCAAAGGCGTCGTCGCTTGCAGTCGCATCTTGGACTACAATTAGCCTGCCAATCGCACTCGCGAATGATTCGGCATTGCGTGTGCAATCTGCAGGTAAGACTTCTACGCTACGACGGACGATCGGCGTTGGCCGGAATTTCTCTCTTAGGATCGAGATCAGCGATCCCTCCATCGCAAGAGCATCGTCCAAGCTCTCCAAGAAGTCCTGAACCGTCTCTGACTTTCCGTTTCCTGGTCCACCTACGAGGAAAATCCATCGAGGCGCATTGTCCTCCCGATTTGCCAGTGCACGTGCAAGTTCACGGAGCCTCAGAACGAGTGGCGTTGTAACTCGAGAGCCAAGTGGACTCCCCGCAGACTGGAATGGGACAGAGATGCCACCCGCATCGTGTCCATGCCAGGATAACAATTCCAGTACCTTTGAATTCGTGTTGAACATTGCGACTGGATACGTGCTGGACTGATCAAGCTGAATTTATGCCTTACTTTACTAAGTGCGCTGGCCCCCCGACTAGTGGCTATAGGCCGGCGGGGTCATAACTTTGCTGAGCTCCTCGGCAAATACGGAATAGTAATTGATTTTGATTTACCAAATAGGTAAACTATTTATACACTAAGACCGATTATGGAAATACACTTTACTTCAAGGAAGATGCAGAAACTGTGCAGCTCCGAGAAGGAAATGCGCGCAGTGCTTGGATTGCGCAACTCGGCAAAGTTGAAGCAGCGCTTGATGGAGTTAAAGGCGGCATCGAACCTTGCGGATATCGGCAGCATCCTCGCCGCGCGCTGCCACGAACTGAGCCAGGATCGGAAGGGGCAACTTGCCGTCGATCTGGTTCACCCCCGTCGGCTCATCTTTGAGCCGGCCCACAATCCTTGCCCTAAGAAAGCTGATGGTGGTTTGGACTGGTCCCAGGTTGTTGCAATCATGATCTGCGAAGTCGTTGACTATCACTAGTATGCCGGTCTCGTTGATCTGGTGGGGACGGAAGCCACGCTTCCAGGTCGGTATATGCCGACGCGAGTCTGCTGCCGACCACTATAAGAAAGTATAGAGGACAATCATGTCGCGAAATAAAAAAGAGATGACGCGATACAAATACGAACCTGACTATGCTGTCCCTCCTGGACAGACGTTACAAGAAACCATTGATTCGCGTGGTATTGACCAAAAGGAACTTGCAAAGCGGGCTGACCTTTCGGTTAAGCACGTCAATCAAATCGTTAAAGGAATTGCCCCCATCACACAGGATACGGCAATTCGCTTGGAACGCGTCACGGGCGTTGCTGCGCGCATGTGGAACAATCTGGAGGCGATTTATCGAGAGCAACTTGCTCGTATTGAGGAAAAGGACCGACTTCAAAAAGGCCTTGAATGGTTGAAGGCAATTCCTACCAATGACTTGATTGCGCGCGGGTGTATCAAGAAGCAAGTAAGCGCTATCAACTTGCTAGATGAAGTACTATGTTTCTTTGGAGTAGCAAATGTGGATGCCTGGCGGGAGGGCTGGGAGTTGCCGCAGTTTGCGTTCCGTAAGTCGCCCAAGGTCAAGGGAAATGTCGGAGCGATTGCAACGTGGTTGCGACTATGCGAACTGAGTGCGTGCGCGCAAGATTGCGCACGTTTTAGTCGGCACGTATTCAAGGCAGCAGTCGACGATATTCGGGCACTAACGATTGAGGAGCCCGAAGTCTTTGTTCCGGACATGGTCGAACGATGTGCAGGTGGCGGTGTGGCCCTGGTTCTAATACCTGAAGTCAAGGGTGCACCGGTGAGCGGTGCGGCAAAGTGGCTTACACCAGATAAGGCAATGATCGGACTAAATTTAAGGGGCAAAAGCGATGATCGTTTTTGGTTCACGTTCTTTCACGAAGCGGGACATATTCTGAATGACAGCAAGAAAGAAACCTTCGTTGACATAGAGTATCAAGATGATCCACGCGAACAGAATGCAAATGATTTTGCGGCAACCATGTTAATTCCCAAGCGATTTGAATCCCAATTAACTGGCCTAAAGAGTCACGCCGACGTGACGACATTTGCAGCGGAGATCGGCATTGCACCTGGCATTGTGGTTGGCAGACTACAGCGAGAACAGGTGATTCCATATAGCCACCTTAATCGGCTGAAAAGACGCTTGCGATGGTCGAATAGCTGAGCACACCCCACGACTGAAGGAGCGACGATGACCAGTACCTACGCACCGAAGACGTTTTTGCGCCAGACCTCGACGACATTGATTCAAGAGTGCGTTACTGCTTTGGCGCCCACCGCGGGCGTTGATTGGAATTCTGCCAATGAGAACAACGTCGAGGTTGTCTACGACGCGCTATTGGAGTTACCAGATGGGCAGCGTGCAGCAATTGAGAGGCGGTTTGAAGACGCGGAGGAGCTCGCGAACAACCTAGGAATCCAGGCACTGATTGAAGAAGGCCGGTTTCACGGATTGGACCTAACCACGGAACTGGCAGACTTTCCAAGTCATCGTGACAAAGCGATGTGGGTCGCAATCCACTATCCGCACGTGTTTGAAGTCGCCTCAATCATTAATGGTGCGAATACGTTGCCGCAAAGGTATTGGAAGATACGAACTGGGATGCCCCAGCACGCTCCCAACAAGACGGCGACCGCGATCGCCAGCTTCCAAAACGCGCTGGCCGCATATTATCGATCTACCCAGGGTCGCGGCCATCGGTGCACTGTCGATCACTATTTAAGGAACGACAGACTACACTACTTCTTCGCATATCCAGATGACTATGCCAACACCTATGTGGGTCACGACGATCGCGCTCGGCTGGTCCGACGACCGCAGACGCCTGCATTCGAAGTTGTCTTCATTTACGATCCTAAGGAAGGCTCCATCCACATCAATGCGCAAGGCGGCAAGCCAGTGCATGAGGCACTGCAAGTTATTTTCTGCCGTACGATTCTTGAACAAGAACTACCGCCGGCCAAGCCGGGTGGACACCCGTATGAATTGAACGGCCTAAAATCACGAGATTTTGGCTTCCCTACCGACCCGGCGGATGGCATTGAAGAAGTTCGTGTTCGGAAGCTTCGGCTATCAGTCGTTGGTGCTTCGAAGGATCGCGTTACGCTCGAAGCGGACTCGGCCGCCCACAAGGACCGCATCTACGACATGCTAACGAAGTATCTCAATCGAGAGAATCTTCCCGATTCAGTCGTCAATATCACTCAGGCAACAATCAGCGTCCGCTGGGTAAACATGGGTAAAGGTCGCCAACAGACGTTAACTTTCGATCTAACGTTTCCTGACTCCACAAGCCTAAAGAATAAGCGCGAAGAGCTGCGTGACGTGGTCGAAAAGTATTTGAAGCGATGGGGAATTGCGCGCGTATGAGATTGAGCAGCAGCTTGCCGTAATACCCGATGAACGAATTCGATGAATATCATGTGCTCGCAGCTCAGCTGTTGAATCGAACGGACTTTCCATTGCCATTGCCGAATTGGGACCGAGACTATCCACATAATGTGGGCTTGCTTTCCAACGCTGAGGACTCGGAGTTAGCGGCGAGCGTGTTGCAACGCACTAATGGGATGAACTACAAGTCATGGCAAAAGCTTACATTGGAGGAACGACTACCGTGGATGCGTTTAGCGGTCGAACAACTTGATGGAGAAAACGCCGAAGGAGATCACGCCATACTTGCAGACCTAACGCGGCGAGCTGCCGTGGGGGTGTGCGATATAGACTCGGATGAAGCCATGAGTTGGTCACCGCGTTTGTTGGGCAAGCTCGTAGCGAGTGGCGTGCTACGCCCAACAGACAATGCAGCGTCAGTGGCCTGCAACGCATGCGGCAATGACCACGTTGAGAAGGTCGAGTATGTTACGGCCGACACTGGGATTCAACTGCGTGCATATATTTCATGCCCGGATAACGGTCGCGTATACGTACCGCTTGAACGCCTCCGGCGCTGGATCGTCGACAAGAAGAAATTGCCAGCACCAGTACTCGACGCGCCAATGCAGGAGGAGGCGCGCAATCGCGACGGCAAGCAACATAAGGCGGCAGGCGCTGCAAAGCGCAGTTGGACACAGCAAGACCTTGATGCAGCCATTCAAGAGTACAAAGCCAAGCGCGCCAGCACCTACCATGATTTGGTTGACGGAGTAAAGCGGGGGAAGAGTGGTGCTCAAAAGAACGCTCGCGATTTATTCGGGCGAAATGCGATTGTTCGGGCCCTTGGCGTCAAATCGGCAGCAATGGTTTCTGGTTCATCCGTGTGGCAGACCATCGCCGACGAGCTAAGGTTGCGGGGCCGAAGTCGATCGACATCAATCAACAAGTCGCAGCGGGTTGGTTTGGACATTGCCCTGGAGGATCAAGCAGAGGCATCTTGCGCGCCAATTCTCGATCAGGCCATCCAACAGGAAACAACTCGATTGATCGAGAAGTCGATGCCTGCAAAGGAAGCCGAAGCAACCATCGAGAAACTGCGACGCGGTGAAATAACCGACGACAAGGCACGAGAGCTCGTTGAGGTATTTGCCCAGCAGCAGAACGACCAGCGAACTCGTAAAGTCCGCCAGATGCCGTGACGGACCACTTGAACGTGACCACCGCAAAGTGGTCATGACCACTTCTCCTGCCGCTCTCCGCGGCACAAAACGCGGTCACACCTCGATTTTGTGACCACTCGCCTCTCTTACGTGGTGTGCGACACAGCGTATTGAGCACGTCGCACTTGGCATTCAGTACCGCGTTCCGGAGATGTGAGCATGATCACTTCAGCACCCTCTATGCCCACGATTGGCGAGATCGCGCGCCGTCTTGGCGCGCCGACGCATCGCGTCGAGTACGTCATTCGGGCTCGACGAATTGAACCGTGCGGCCGCGCAGGAAATGCCCGCGTGTTCGATGAGGCGTCAGTGGCAGTCATCGACGCCGAACTGAAACGGATCGAGGAGGCCAAGGAATCACCGCACCACGTTCAGGACTGACATCGTCGGGCCTGTGGTGCGGTCACCGGGACAGGATTCCTAACCTCGTCCGGCGGGTTCGACTCCCGCCAGGTCCATTAATGCAAAAAGTCCCAGGGCCGAAGCTCCGGGACTTATCCGAGACAGGATTCCTATTGCCCAATCATACGCCGCGATCACGAATTGTGCAAACGTCAACAATGGAGCCAACATGAATGCTTCCAGGCAGATGCGGATGCCTGACGACGAAGTCAACACGCTTCTCGTCACCGCCAAGCAAGCCGCTCAGTTGTGCGGCAAATCTTTACGCACGTGGCGAACTTGGGATTCGGCGGGTTTAATCCCCCAGCCGGTCCGGATCGGCCGATCGACGCTGTGGCGGATCGATGAACTGCGGGAGTGGATCGCCGCTGGTTGTCCGCGCCGTCAAGAATGGGAGGCACGGGCATGTTGACCATCACGAAAGCCGACAGTGAAGTTGGAGTCTCGCTCGCAGACCGCCTTGGTTTGACAATCAATAAACGCGAAGGGCACGATCTGGCCGGACCGTGCATCGCCTGCCAGTCGAGTGACGCATTTCGGCTACATATCCACACGGGTTTCGCGCACTGTTACTCGTGCCATAGAAAGTGGTCGCCTTTCCAACTCGCAGAAGTTGTAACCGGTGATCGCGGTCAAGCGAAGGCGATTTTGGTCGAGCTGGGGCTATTCAAGCCAAGCGCCGATGGCAATGGGAAGGCGCCGCCGCTCGATCCGATCACCGCAATTGCGCGTCAAAAGGGCGTCACGAGCGATTCGTTGCAAGTATTTGGCGCGAAGTACTCCACGACAACCTCGATAGAGTTTCCGTGCTACGGCCCGGACGGCAAACAATGCACGACTTTCTCAATCTCAACTAATACTACAGCGCTAGGTTGATGAACCACCAAGAGCACGAAGAACAGCAAGCAAGCCAGGAAATTGGGTATTCAGGCCTCAACGGGCCGGAGCAAAGTGTTCGTATCTTCCATGAACCAACTTAT
>JADZDJ010000019.1 GCA_020851115.1 Pirellulales bacterium | reverse complement strand
GTGCTCCGTTTCCACTTCCCGCTCATCGAACCGGACGGGCGGATTTCCCGCATCCGGCTCTCGGGCAAGGATGCGTTAACCAGAGTGCTCATGCTTTCGCCCACGGGAGGTTGCGCGTTCGGCTCCACAGCCGCTGCAGCCCGAGTTGATCGAGCTGCTCGTTGGGGAAGCGTGAAAATCCCAAACCGCGGACTTTGTGCTTGCGACACAACCAGCGGCGGAGCCGATCCGCGGCGTGGCGATCCACGGCGCGGTAGGCATTGCTAACCGGCCCGAGACGCAAGTAATTCGCCCAACCACCCTGCGATAGCCCAGGAATTTCGGACAGCGGCGGCAACGGTGTAGGCGTAGCATAGGCCAGTGGGCCACGCAGGCCCGCGATCGACCGCCGAACTCTTCCTCCCGCGTTCCGACCTTGGAAAATCACGGGAACCGGGCAAGCGGTCTCTGCTTTCTTTCGCGTTTTTGTGCTTTCGCGATCCGATTCCCGCCCGGCAGCCCTAATCCCAAGGTAGCATCGAAGGGGTCGGCCCTGTCACTCGCCCCTTGACAGGAACCTATACATGCGATAACATGAACAGGCCAGCACCATCGCTGGCGCGGCCTACCGTGCCGAACGGCACGCGGTGGCCGACGGTCTTTGACAAGATAAACTCCGTACATCGCTACCCGCAGCCACCGCCCGGCCGCGTCGCAGTTCACCCAAAGCTTATCGCTTGACGGCTTCCCCCATGCCCGCCCCGCGCTTTTGCATGATGTTGCTTGTTGACGCCTGCGCTATTCAAAAAACATCCAGCAACCGCCCCCTTATTTTCCATCGACCCTCGCCACGCCTCAAACCTCGAAAACACCCGTAAATTCCCGATCCATTTCGCTTCCGCCCGCCGATTATTTGCGCACCCCCCCGGAAATGAACCGGAAACTTGTTTCGCGAAAATCTTCACGGCGCTCGAGAAAAACGCTCTTTTCCGATTCCTTCATTTCCACCACAAAAATTATTTTCCGAAATCGCACGATGACACGAAACGCGAATCCCGCGGAGAAAACGCGAGTCGCTGGTTCGGCACGCATTCGCAAGACGGTCGGACCTGGGCAGCTTTGCCGTCGCTCAATGGCGATTGACTCGACTAACCATGCATGTGCAACAGCCCGCCGCCTTGGCCATCTTGCGCAGCGAATAGTGCGAGCAGGGCATTTCCTGAATCGTGTCCTTTTGATCCGGCCGAAGTCGAACCGCTAGCCATCGACTGCTCGTCTCCACTTTGCCAGAGATCGACTGCAACGATATCGCCTCATGCTAGTTTGTCTAAATTGCGCTGCTTGCCAATTAATGAATGGATCTGTCGAGGTTGTGAATAGTCTTCCGAATCACTATACTCCCGCCCCTTGTCCTTGCTGGCCAATCGTGCTCATTTGTTCGGATTTTCCGATGTCGAAACGTGCAGTGCGATCTCGTCTTCGTTCGCTTGCTGCCGCGCTATCGCTGTTGACGATTGCCGTGAGCGCAGGATGCGTACAGCGACGGATGACGGTGCGCAGCAATCCACCGGGGGCCATGGTTTACATCGACGATTACCCGATCGGCGCAACGCCGGTCTCGACCGATTTCATTTACTATGGCACGCGAAAAGTGCGTTTGGTGAAAGATGGCTACGAAACGCTCACGGTCTATCAGCCCGTGAAAACGCCGTGGTACGAATGGTTCGGCATCGACTTTTTCACCGAGAACATCTGGCCGGGAGAAGTCCGCGATGAGCGGGCATACGAATATCACATGATTCCCACCGTGCAGGTGCCAAACGAACAGCTTGTGAGTCGAGCGCAGCAATTGCGCGCGAATAGCCAGCCAATTCCAGGCGTGGGAATTCAACCTGCGGCAGCGATTCCACCAGCAGCGATCATCGCGCCTGAAACATTGCCGCCGCCCGCGGTAATTCCGCCTGCAAACACAATTCCGCCCCCTGTCGGGGTGCCGCCAATGGGCACACCGCCGACTTATCCGCCACCTGGCAACGCTCAGCTCGACTCCCCAGGATTCACGCAAACCCACGGCAGCCAACGGTAACTTGTTTTTCCAAGCCCTCAACTCTGAACCCCCACAAAAAACACCCGGCCGCGCCTTTCGCCAGTTGGCTACTTCGCACGGCCGGGGTTCGCACAGGGAGGGAGTTTTTCGTGTTTGCCGGAGGTCGATGGTCCGTTGCGATCGACTAATTACCAAACATTGCCTGCACTGCCATCGGTTGGGTTGAGGTGTCGGTGGCGATTGCTTGCTGAGCCGCAGTCGGTTGAGCGCTGATCTGCGCTTGGCCAGGCACAACTTTCAACGGCAAGGGAGAGACCTGTTTTCCATCGGCGCGGATCGCGATGATCTGAGCATCCACTGGATTGACGATCTGCACCGCCGGCAGCTTGATTCGCAGTCCGAGGTCCGACCAGCCGAGGACGTCGGCTGCTAGATCCAAACCGGCGAGTTTCACGATCACCTGACCCGCGGCAAGGCCCAACCCTTCCCCGGCGACGTTGATTTCGGCTCCTGGCACTGCGGTTGGCACGTCGGCGGCCAGCAGGGCTGGATCGACCGACATCACTTCGCCGCGAGGAAGCACGATCCCATTGTTGTCTTCGAACACTTCGGGGATTTCACGGTGGCTATCGACCAGGACGTGAACCATGCCGAGGTTGGCGTCGTTGGCTTGCACCGGCAAGCGAATGTCGACCGGCAAGATTTGGCCGGGCTGCATCGCTTCGATTCGCAGGCCAGCTTGCGGCAAGTCGGCAGTCGGAAGCATGTCGCGAGCGGCCATCAGCAGCATGTTGAACGGACGGAGCAGCGGCGTCGGCGTGTTGTTGCGAATCCAAACGCGGAACCGCGGACCAAGGTTTTGCGCCGGGTCGCCGCTGTCAACTGCTCGGATAGCGAGTAATTGCAGATCGATTCCTTGAACGACCACCACGGGAACGTTGACATAATAGCCACAGTGATAGCGATTCAGATTGCACCAGGTCGGGTAGGTCCAGTAGGTCCAGCGTTGGCAGGGTTGATAGTGGCACGGCTTGCAATGCTGTTTCCAGCACCAGTCGCTGCATTGAGTCTTGACGCGGCAATGATTGTTTCCGTTGGCATTCACCAAATGCCCGCCAAACTTTGGATTGCCGATGATCGGTTGACCTTTCACGGCATCGGCAATTCGCTTCGTTGCAGGAAACGTCAAACTCGGCGAGGATTTTTTCACGATGTTCGTCAAACCGCCAACCTTGCCGCCGATTGTTTGATTCCGAAGATCCAAAGTTCGGCCGCCGAGGTTGGAGCTTTGCTTGGTGTTGAACTGATCTGGCGCTTTCAAGGTCAGGTTCTTGGGGGTGCTGAATGAATGATTGTTCCACGACGGCTGAGAGAGTGACTTGGCGTTATTGAAATTACCGATGGATTTGGGCGCGGAGTTGTTCGAGTTGAATCTCGGCGCCGATTGGCTGAATTTTTGAGCTGACATGCGGAACGAGCCGCCGTTATTTCCGAAACCATGACCGCCGCCCCCCCCTTTGCCGCCGGCAAACGCGGTTCCGGCTGCGGCCAATGCCACGGCGAGAGTGGCCAAACCGACCCGAATGGCCTTGAGGGCGGGTTTCGACTGTCGTCGGATCGTTTTTCGGACTTCGATACGTCGCAATTCGGCGGCAGCCGCACGGGTGAAACAAAGAGCGAACATTGCCTATCTCCTTCTTGGGTAATACTTTGTGACGATGAATCGGGCGACTTTGCGAGATTCATCTAAGGAGATAAGCGTCAATGCTTGCGAGATGTTACCGTGCGAACTGCGTAGAATTGGTAAATGGCGCAATTGAACTGTGGGAGAACGTGCAAGTCAGGGGTTCCCGCGGCAGGATTTTTAGGCAAATCGCCCTAGAAAATTGGTTTAACGGGGATGACGACTTTGTCGGATTTATCGAAGATTTCTTGACAGCGACGATAAAATTGGACGATGATACCCAAAGAAAATTGAATTTGATCATGATGCGCCTTGCTGTAACAATCGTCGCCGCCGCCTGCCTCAGTGCCCATTCGCTCATGGGTTGTTGCTGGGGCCATTTGGGTCAGCCCGATTGCTGTCAGCCTGTCGAATTGACCGAATCGCATGTCGATCAATGCGATGATTCAATCTGCGGCCATTGCCATTCTGGGCAAGACCATTCGCATCATCCGCATCCCTGCCAGTGCCATTGCCGCGGAACATGTAATTTTCTACCGACACTGAAAGTCGAATGCCAAAAACCGAGCGGCATTTGGCACGCTGTCTTTCTGCTGCCAACATCCATTGGCCACGAAGTATCGTCGCCATCAGTTGCTCTCGAACGGGCGATGCTTTCGCCGAGCGATGCGCTACCGGTGCGCCTGCATCTTTGGAATCATCTCCTTCTCGTCTGATTGATCTTTTGCAGCCTTCTGCTGCCGCGGCGCACTGCTCGCGCCCAGTCGCTTGTCGTTGAAATCACCGGATTGTTGGTCATGGTCGTTTGCAACCATTGCGGCATCGTGATCCCGCGACGATTGCGACTCGGTTACTCGATCAGCGTTTTTATCTGCGATCCCTCACTTCTGTTGGTGAATCATGTCAATTGCCCATCATGCCTACTCAAGTACGGCAGCGCCGCCAATAAAGGCCACGGATGTTCCTCCGTTGCCCCGAACCGCTGAGGCTGCAATCGCACCCCGCCCAAGACATCGCGTGCGGCAAGCAGTTTCGACCAGCGCAGTCGTTGCCGCATTTGTCGGAATGGCGATTTGGGGGCATCAAACGGAATGGAAATTTATTGACGGCAACTCCTCGCTGGAAGGAAGTGAAAAAGCATCAACTTGGTGCGAGGAACATAGTGTGCCGGAAGAAATTTGCATCGAATGCCAATCGCAGGATCAGTCTCCGCTAAACGATTTTGGTTGGTGCAGCGAACACGGCGTCGCGCAATGCCCGTTGCACCACCCTGAGGTATCGCAACTGAAAAAACCTGCCACGGTCGAGTCGGCAGACCTTGAACGTGCTCAACGGGCGCTAGCCTTGTTGCCTCGAGCCGAAAACAATCGGCGTTGCCTGCTGCATCGACATCGCATCCAGTTCGCCTCGGCGGAAGCTGTGGACAAGGCGGGAATCGACATATTTAGGGTGCAGCGGTCGCCGATCGTCGAGGCCATTAGCGCCAATGTCGAAATCGTTTACGACCAAACCCAGCTTGCGCATCTGGCCAGTCGCGCTGCAGGTACGGTATGGAAAGTTCTCAAGCAGGTTGGCGATAAGGTTCACGAAGGCGAACTGCTCGCCCTCGTCGATGCCGCGGAGGTCGGTCGGACGAAATCCCTATTTCTCGAAGCGCTGGCCGAATTGCGTTTACAAAATACGCTGCTGGATCGCTTGCGGCCGCTCAAGGAAAACGGCACGATCGCCGGGCGAAAGTTCACGGAAAGCCAAGCGGCCGTTCAAGCCGCGGAGATCAAATTGCGAACCGCTCGTCAGGCGCTCGTCAACCTGGGATTGCCGATCGACCCCAAAGAGTATGACGGTATGGAGCTTTCCGATATCGCCCGACGGATCGAGCGACTTGGATTGCCCGATGAAATCGCCGGTGTGGACGCTCAGTCTCTGTCGTCAAATTTGCTGCCGATTCGAGCGTCGCTAGAGGGCGTTGTCGTCGAGCGCGACACCGTGCCCGGGGAAGTGATCACCACCGATACACGATTATTGACGGTGGCCAATACCCGGCGTATGTGGCTGATGCTCAACGTGCGACAAGAGGATATCTCGAGTGTCGACTTGAATCAAACGGTGCGATTCCGCCCCACGGGCGACGGCAAAGGGCCAGAGGTCGTCGGGCCAATTACCTGGATCAACACGGCAGTTGACGCTGCTACGCGCACGGTGCAAGTCCGCGCTGAGTTGACCAACACCGATGGCAAGCTGCGTTCCAATACGTTTGGAACAGGTCGCATCGTACTGCGTGATGAGCCAGACGCCATCGTGGTTCCCAGCGAGTCGGTCCACTGGGACGGATGCTGCAATGTGGTTTTCGTGCGCGACAAGGACTATTTCGAGCCGAATTCGCCGAAGTTCTTTCACGTTCGTAAAGTGCGTCTAGGCGTCGAACAAGATGGTTTGACCGAAATCATC
>JADZDJ010000018.1 GCA_020851115.1 Pirellulales bacterium | reverse complement strand
TTCCATCTCTTATTGAAACGGAAAAACTGTCCAAAGATTGGGGTCCACTTCAGGGAGCAAGCTCTCCAGATGGTTTTCTTTGGATTGGAGCCATCGCACCCTTGCCAATGGTCATTCGTAGAGCTTCTTCGCGGCGGAGCGCGAAGCGAACGCTGATTAGCTGGCGGCCAGAATGGCTTCGCCGGCCGTCCAGCGGTTGCCGTCGCGCTCGACGCGGCGATAGAGCGTGTCGCGCTCGATGGGTTCGCGGCCGGCTTCGATGATGAGGCGGCGGATGTGATCGACGGAGAGGACTTCGGGAGTCGTGGCGCCGGCGTCGTGGTAGATCAATTCGTGTCGCACCGTGCCGTCGAGATCGTCGGCACCGTAGGCCAGCGCCGTTTGCGCCGTGCCGATGCCGAGCATGATCCAGTAGGCCTTGATGTGATCGAAATTGTCGAGCATCAAGCGGCTCACGGCCATCGTGCGCAGGTCCGTCAAGGCCGAGGGTTTTTTAAGGTGGCTGAGCTTGGTGTTTGCCGGATGAAACGCCAACGGGATGAACGTCTGAAAGCCGCCAGTTTCGTCCTGCAATTCGCGCAATCGCAGCAGGTGGTCGATGCGGTGGTAGGAATTTTCAATGTGTCCGTAGAGCATCGTGGCGTTGCTGCGCAGGCCGAGTTCGTGAGCCGTGCGGTGGGTGTTGATCCACTGATAGGCGTCGGCTTTGTGTTCGCAAATCCGATCGCGCACTTCGGGATGAAAAATCTCCGCTCCGCCGCCGGGCAGGCTTCCCAGGCCGGCGTCTTTGAGTTCGACCAACACGTCGCGGACGCTGCGCTTGGTGAGGTGCGTGAACCAATTGAGTTCGACGGCCGTCCAGGCTTTGAGGTGCAGTTGCGGATAGTTGCCGTGCAATAGGCGGACGAGGTTCAAATACCACTCGAACTGCATCTGGTGATGCAACCCACCGACGATGTGCATCTCGGTGCAGCCGGCATCGACGGCTTCCTGGCCACGGGCCAAGATTTGCTCGTCGCTCATCCAATAGCCGCGCGCTTCGCGCAGGTCGGCTCGAAATGCGCAGAAGATGCAGCGGTAGACGCAAACGTTGGTCGGGTTCAGGTGTGTGTTGATGTTGAAGTAGGCCGCGTTGCCATTCTTCCGCTCGCGCACCAAATTCGCTAGCTCGCCCAGGTTGTTTAGATGGACGGCGGGTGAATCGAGCAACAATCCATCGTCCATCGACAGCCGCTGGCCGGCTTCGACTTTATCGCGGATGGAGTTGAAGGTGGGTTTAGTCATTTGTTCTTAAGCGGTTAGCTGTTAGCTTTTAGCTGTTAACTTTCAAATTTCTGGACTGTAAAGCGAATCACTAAAAGCTAAAAGCTAACTGCTACAACCACAAATCAATCGCCCCGACCACGAGCAGCCCCATGCTGATGACCGCATTCACTTGAAAAAATGCCGTGTTTACTCGCGCCAGGTCGTTCGGGCGAACGATGGCGTGTTCGTAGATCAACAATACCGCAATCGCCGCGACGGCGGTGTAATAAATCCATCCAAAGAAAGGATAAACGCTCGGCAGCGCGAGGAGAAGGACTACCGTTCCGGCATGACACGCCGCCGCCAGCCGTAACGCACCGGCCACCCCCAGCCGCGCAGGGACGCTATGCAGTTCGTGCGAGCGGTCGAAGTCGGCGTCTTGGCAGGCGTAAATCATGTCGAAGCCGCTGACCCAGAGCAGGACCGCGGCACCCAGGACGATGACGGGCAGCAGGTCGGCCGGCTGCTGCATCACGACTTCGCCGCGAATGGCGATCCAGGCGGAAATCGGCGCGAGCATCAGCGCCGCCCCCAGCCAAAAATGAGCGAGCGACGTGAATCGCTTCGTATAGCTGTAAACCAACAAGAACAGCAGCACTGGAACCGACAAATAGAGCGGCAGCCGATTCGGCAGGAACATCAGTGTGCTGGCGATGAACGCAGCCGACGACATCGCGGCGAACGACGCGACAGCTCGAATCGACAAAGCTCCCACGGGCAAATGCCGACCAGCCGTGCGCGGATTTAGCGCGTCCATTTTCCGATCGGCCAAGCGGTTAAACGCCATTGCCGCGCTGCGAGCGGCGACCATGGCCATGAGAATGCCAAAGAGTTCTTGCCAGCGGAACGACGTGACCAATCCAATTCCATAGTCATCGTGCCTGGCCCCCCCTCGCCCCATCCTCTCGATGAATGTGTTAATAGCCGCTTCGGCTTGAATCTGCTCCCAATTCATACGCCAAGCCATTAGCGCTGCCAGCAGCGCGAACGGCAGCGCGAACAGCGTATGGCTGATGCGAATGAGTTCCAGCAGTTGTCGAATGTGGGCAAACATACGTGGTATGCAGAAGGCGGATTGCGGCTGGCGGTATTTTCCGCCTACCGCATCCTGCCTACCGCCGACTTCCCCAACGTTGAATCAACTCCTTCTCTACTCCCAATTGATCGCAAATCCTCCCCACAACAAAATCCGCCAAGTCGTCGATTGACTTTGGCCCATGATAAAACCCCGGGCTGGCCGGCAGGACAACCGCGCCGGCTTCGGTCGCCTTGCGCATGTTGTCAATCTGCGGTAGCGACAGCGGCGTCTCCCGCGGGACCAGCACCAACTTGCGTCGTTCCTTGAGGTGAACCTCGGCGGCGCGATGAATGAGATTGCTCCCCATCGAGTGGGCAATCGCCGCCAGCGTGCTGCCGGAACAGGGGCAGACGACCATGCCGGCAGTTAAAAACGAGCCGCTGGCAATGGGAGACATAAGGTCTTGATGGTGGCAGTACACAAGAGAGTCATCTCGCTCGGCGAGCTGCCGGGGTGGAGTGTCGCTGTCGGATTGGCTAGCAGGCATTTGCCGATGTCTTTCCTCTCGCGGAGCGTGAGATCGACGTTCGAACAAGTCTTTTTGCGAAAACTGCTCGATGTTTATCGCTAGACCTAGCTCCTCTTTCAGCACCGCGACTCCCGACGGGCTAATCGTCAGATACACCGTCCGCTTCGCCGCAAGCAGCACTTCCAATAGCCGCACTCCGTAAATCGCGCCGCTGGCTCCGGTGATGGCAAGGACGACGGGAGACATGGGAAATTGAAAAATGCGAATGGCAAATTGAAAAACTTGGCGACGCCGCCCTTGTCGGCTTATTTGATTCCTACATACAGCGTCGCCACACCCAGTGTCAGCGGCCAATACTTTACATCGCTCAGCCCCGCGGCGCGCATTCGAGCGGCCAGCGCCTCGCCGTCGGGAAATTCGCCGACGCTCTCGGGCAGATAATTGTAGGCTGCCGACTGGTTCCGCATCAGTGCTTGACCGACCTTCGGCAGGACGCGGCGGAAGTACCAACGGTAGAGGCCGCGGAATGGCTGCCAGCGGGGCATCGAAAACTCAAGCACGGCCACTCGGCCACCGGGGCGGCAGACCCTCGCCATTTCGCTCAGTCCTCGATCGGTGTCGGTGATGTTCCGCAGGCCGAAGGCAACGCAGACGATTTGAAAATGGTCGTCGGGAAACGGCAAGTGTTGGGCGTCGGCCTCGATAAAAGTCACGCGACCGTTACATCCAGCGCGTTCGGCCTTGGAGCGGCCGATCGCCAGCATTTCATGGCAAAAATCGGCTCCGACGATGCAGCCGCCACCGCCCAGCCGCTTGGCATAGGCCAGCGCCAAATCGCCCGTTCCGGTGCATAAATCGAGAAGCGGGGCGTCACCGTTCGGCGGCACACGACGAACCGTTCGCCACCGCCAATACTTGTCGGTCCCCATCGACAGCAGGTGGTTCAAGTAGTCGTACCGCGGAGCAATTTCACCAAACATCCGTCGAACGCGAGTTTCGGACTTATCGACGGGCATGGGCGGTGGGAAGCTTGCCTGGTGGTCTGGTAGGCTGGTGTTTGGAGAGCTAACGATAAACAGGCCACGAGGTTAGCTGGTGTGCCATTCCGACTTTGGCGGCAAAATCGTATCATCGTGGCTAGTAGGCTGGCTCATCGGCAAGATTTCGGTCGCCGACGCTCCTGGCTTGCCACGCGGTGAATGACCGCAGTTCGATCAACCAAACACCAGACTATCAGACTACTAGATTCTTCGCCGATGTATAGCACGCTTGCCGTCCATTTCCTGCCGTCGCTCACCTCTGCCGCGGAATTGGCCGCCGGAGTGGTCGTGGTGGTCGATGTACTGCGAGCATCGACGACGATTACGGCGGCCTTAGCCAGCGGTGCCCATGAGGTCGTTCCGTGCTTGGAAATCGAGGAAGCCCGGCAAAAAAGGTCGCAGTGGAAAGAAACGCCCCAATCGCCCGAGCCACCCCTGCTCGGCGGCGAGCGCGGCGGATTGCCGATTTCGGGCTTTGACCTGGGAAACTCGCCACGCGATTTTTCGCCAGCGGCCGTTCGTCATCGCACGCTGATCTTTACGACGACCAATGGCACGCAGGCTTTGAAGATTTGCACGGCGGCAGCGCGGGTATTGATCGGCGCGCCGGCGAATTTTTCGGCCGTCGCATCACAACTTGACGGAAAGAAGCCGATCCACATTTTGTGCGCCGGCACGCGCGGCCGGATTACGCGGGAAGACGTGTTTTTCGCCGGCGCGATTGTCGAGCGTCTGACCCAATCGCACAGCCCCCTGACCGATGTGAACGACGAAGCCCGCATCGCCTGCGACGTTTGGCAAAGCGCAATGGGGAGCATCCGGCCGCCAGATCCCCGCGCCAACCAGCGGATTGCGGAAGTTCTCTTGCAAACGCAAGGGGGCATGAACCTAACCAGCGTCGGCTTGCAAGCCGACATCAATGATGCGGCCGAGGTCGATCGGTATGATTTCGTGCCGGAGTTTGATACGACGAATTGGAGAATTTATCGACCGTAGGAGGCCATTCCAAAATGCAACATGCAAAATAATGGTCTGCTGGCTCGGAATGGTTTATTTTTCAAGGTTCATTTTTTTATTCCTCGCCTCTAGCCACTCATCCCTACCCATGGACATGGACAAACTCGTTTCGCTGTGCAAACGGCGAGGCTTTATTTTTCAATCGAGCGAGATCTACGGTGGCCTGAATGGCTTCTGGGACTATGGTCCTCTGGGCGTCGAGTTGAAGCGAAACATCAAAGAGGCGTGGTGGCGCGACATGGTTTCGGGGCACGACGACTTGGCTCCGCCGCCTGGCGCGCCCGAAGCGTATGAAATGACCGGACTCGATTGCTCGATCATCATGCATCCGCAGGTGTGGAAGGTTTCCGGACATTACGATCTGTTCGTCGATAAGATGGTCGATTGTCGAACGGAAGGCTGCAAAGGCCGATTTCGCGTCGATCATATACCGACCAGCGAATGCCCGCTCAAACCGAGTAAGCATCCGGGCGAGTTCGACAAATGCAAACTGACGGACCCGCGAGATTTCAACCTAATGTTCAAAACGATCATCGGAGCGCTCGGCAGCGAAGAAGACGCCGCATTTTTGCGCCCCGAAACCGCCCAGGGCATTTTCGTCAACTTCAAGAACGTGCTCGATAGCAGCCGCGTGAAGCTTCCCTTCGGCATTGCACAGATGGGCAAGAGCTTTCGCAACGAAATTACCCCGCGGAACTACACGTTCCGCTCCCGCGAGTTCGAGCAGATGGAGATCGAGTTTTTCTGCCGCCCCGATTCGTCGCGGAAGTGGTATGAATATTGGCGCGATCGTCGAATGAAATGGTATACCGATTTGGGGTTGGCGAGCAATCGTCTGCAACTCCGCGAACATCATGCCGATGAACTGAGCCATTATTCCTGCGGCACGGCCGACATCGAGTATGCTTTCCCGTTCCTAGCCGAAGGTGAATATGGCGAGCTTGAAGGTGTCGCCCACCGCGGCGACTTCGACTTGCGCAGCCACATGGAAGGCAAGCTGGTAAAAAACTCCGCAGGCTGCCTGGAAGTCGAAAAAGACGCCGAAGGCAAGCCGAAGTGGCGCGGCAGCGGCAAAGATCTGAGCTATTTCGACGACCTGACCAAGCAGCGATTTATCCCGCACGTCATCGAGCCATCGGCTGGGGCGGATCGCGCAACGCTGGCGTTCCTGTGCGAAGCCTACTGCGAAGATTCGCAGCCCGACGAAAAGGGCGAGATGCAGACTCGCGTCGTCATGCGATTTCACCCGCGACTCGCCCCGATCAAGGCCGCCGTCTTCCCGCTCGTGAAGAAGGACGGCATGCCGGAGGTTGCTCAAGGAATCTATCGATCCTTGAAGCAGCGCATGAATGTCTTTTACGACGAAAAGAGCGCTATCGGTCGGCGTTACCGACGTCAGGACGAGGCGGGTACGCCGTATTGCATTACGGTCGATGGCCAGACGCTGCAGGATCAAACCGTCACCGTCCGCGATCGCGACAGTTTGGAGCAATGGCGTGTGAAGGTGGATGATGTGGTCGAAGAAATCCGGCGACGGATTGGGTGAACCAGCGCCAAGTTGGGCTTGAAACCAGAAGACGCCGTTGATCGCAGTTCGACGACATTCAACACGAGCCGACGCGACGGATTGGGTGTTTTGCAACGACTGTCGCGGCCGGATCCGATTTGATCTGAGTTTGTCCGTATACATCGGTGTTGCCAGGACTTTCATGCCAGAATGATCCCCGCACTTAGCCAAGTTTGCACGCTGCATGCTGCGTTTGAGCAGGATGTGGAAGACTATGCCGCGGGGCACTGTTCGGCAATTGAAGTTTGGCTGACGAAACTGGAAACATATCTCCAATCGCACTCGCTCGACGACGCGCGGCGGTTGCTCGACGGACAACAGGTGGCCGCGACCGTCGCCAGCTTGCAGGGTGGCTTGCTAGTTTCGCAAGGCGAAGCGCGCAAAGAGCATTGGTCGCACTTCGAGCAGCGGCTGCAACTTTGCCGTGCGCTGGGCGTTCAGACGCTGGTTGTCGCCGGCGACGTCCAAGGCCCCTTCGGCCAGCAAGACTTCGAGCGGCTGCAACTGTCGTTAGTGCAGGCCGCCCAGCAAGCCGGTGACAGCGGTCTGCGGCTGGCGCTGGAATTTCAAGCCCGGGCGACCTATCCCAACAACCTCGAATCGGCCGCTGCGCTTGTGGACGAAATCGGCAGCCCCCACTTGGGTCTTTGCCTCGATGCGTTCCATTTTTTTACCGGACCGAGCAAAGAGTTCGACCTCGCCTACCTTCACGCGCAAAACCTGTTTCATGTGCAGCTTTGCGATCTCACGGGGCAACCGAGGGAGTTTGCCGCCGACGCCGACCGCATTCTGCCCGGCGACGGCGAATTTCATTTAGAACCGCTGATTCAGCGGCTCCGCGACATCGATTATCGCGGCTATGTGTCGGTCGAACTAATGAACCCAGCGATTTGGCGGATCCCGCCGCGGCAGTTTGGAGAAGTGGCGATTACGGCGCTGCGGAAAGTGCTGGGTGTGGCCAGCATGGGATGATGCCCGTTATCATAAGATTAGCCATTTAGGCGCTAGCAATGATCGATCACCCCTGCACCTGAGGAGGTTTGTCGACGATGATCCGCCGCTGCTTTCTCCGATTGGCCAGCGCCGCCGCATTGACTTTTACTACGATGACTGCCGCACAAGACGCCGCGAAACCCAGCATCGAGTTCGCCATCGCGCTGCACGGCGGCGCTGGATCGAAACCGCTCAACTTTACCCCGGAAGAGCGCCGACAACTGGAGGCCGGATTGGCCAAGGCGCTCGAAACCGGCCGCAAGATTCTGGCCGAAGGGGGCACGGCGCTCGATGCCGTCGAGGCGACCGTGCGGGTGCTCGAGGACGATCCGCAATTTAATGCTGGCAAAGGGGCGATTTTCAACGCGGCGGGCGCGCACGAAATGGACGCTTCGATCATGGACGGCAGCAACAAGAAATGCGGCGCCGTCACGTGCTTGAAAACCGTGAAAAATCCGATTTCGCTCGCGCGCCTGGTGATGACTGAAACGCCGCATATTCTACTCGCCGGCGATGGCGCGGAGAAATTCGCCGATGCGATGAAGGACAAGCCGCAGATCGAACGCGTGCCAAACTCCTACTTCACCACCGAGAAGCGGCGCCAACAGTGGCTCCAAGACGTGGAAGAAGCTCGGCGAAAAAATGAGGCCACCACGCCGGGAACGGGGACGGTCGGCTGCGTGGCCCTGGACAAGCAAGGCAATTTAGCCGCCGCCACCTCCACCGGCGGCTACAGCAATAAGATGTACGGCCGCGTCGGCGATACTCCGATCATCGGCGCGGGCAACTATGCCGACAACGCCACTTGCGCCATCAGCGGCACCGGACTGGGTGAAAATTTCATGCGAAATGTCGGCGCGTTTCACGTCGCCGCGCTGATGGCCTACAAAGGCCTGACGCTCGATCAAGCCGTGCATCAGGTGCTCGACGACATTTTCCCGGCAAACGCCGGCGGCTTTATCGCCGTCGATCGGCAAGGAAACATCACGATGCACTTCACGACGCCTGGAATGTCGCGCGCGGCGACCGATTCGACGGGCAAAGTGGCCATCAAACTGGAGAAGTAGCCGCTGGAGGATTTAGGCGCAGTGTTCCAGGATCGGGGATCGGGAGCAAGATCTCTGGGCAAACTCCTGGGCAACATCCCGATCCTTGAACGCTACTCGTTGCAGCAGTCGCAATTCTCGCAATCGCAAAACCGCGGGTCGCAGCCTTCGCAGTATTGGCAACAGCAGTGGCGGATTTCATCGATGGGCTCTTCGGATTCTTCCGCCCAGACGGCACGCTGCAGGGCAATGCCGTTGAACGCCATGACCAATCCCATCAATAACGTCGAAACGATCGCTGCACGCATAACAACCTCCTTCAAAATAGGTTGGACGAAACACGCTTGCCGGAGGCTGTTGGGGACGCGCCGCAACGACGGCAAGCATTTCAGACGAGACAAATGACGACAATATCGGTTTTCAAACGACCTGGCAGCCGATAGGATGAGTTGCTTGGCAGGCTAATTGAAGTATGTCATATGATTTCGTCTTGTGCGGCGAACAACGGTCGTGGGGCGGGCATTTTTCCTGAAGTGCTCGCTATTTCCGCAGGACAACCGCGACGTCGGATGTTGGTAATCTCGGCAGGACGGAAAACCTGCCCCACTCGGCGGCGACTCCATGCAAATCTCGGATTCTACGACCAAATCCCGCACGGCGGCTGAGCCATTGCCCGCCAATATCTCCAGCATCCAGCCCGGCGGCGGCGTTTGCTATTCGATTGAGCTTGCCTGGGGCCGGCTGCGGCGGTGGTATTTGCACACGTTTCGCAAAGGCTACGTCCGGCGAATGGCCGCGCTTCGCCAAGGCGAGCCGACCGGCTGCCCGCACGAGATTTTTGATCCTCGCGACTTGAAATTCTGCCGCAACCAAACGGAATGCCATTGGCGGCCGGAAGACGACCCGTTTCGCTGGCGAGAGCGAATTCCGCTGGCCCGCTGGGGCCTGGCTGAAGTGCAATTGATGGGTTGGCCGCTGCTGGCGGCAACGATTTTTCTGGCGTTCGTTTGGTGGCCGGCGGCCATTGCCAGCGGCGCGTTGTTCGTGCTGGCGGTGTCATTTTTCCGCGACCCGCCGCGGCAAATTCCGCAAATGCCCGATTTGCTGGTCGCCCCGGCAGACGGCAAGGTCGTTGAAATCGCGCCGCTGGAGCATCACGAGTTTGTCGGCGGCCCGGCTGTGCGGATCGCTATTTTTCTCACGCTGTTTAACGTACACGTCAACCGCATGCCGTGCCGGGCACGAGTGATTCGGTTAAAATATTCGCCTGGAAAGTTTCTGCACGCCGACCATCCCGATGCCACGACCCAAAACGAAAGCATGTGGATCGGCCTGGAGGAACCGACGGCCCCACACCGCCGCTTGGTTTGCCGGCAAGTTTCCGGCATGATCGCACGGCGAATCGTCTGCGACCTGCGGCCGGGCGAAGTTTTCGACCGTGGCGAGAAATTTGGCATGATCAAATTCGGCTCACGCACGGAACTGATTGTGCCGGCGGAGGATTTGGAAGTTTTGGTGCAGGTTGGGCAATGGATCAAGGCAGGCAGAGACGTGATGGCGAAGTATCGACCAACCTCAAGCTAAGGTTTATCGGTGGTCCGTGGTCAGTTGTGTACGCCACTGACCGCGGACCACGTATCGCTGGCAACTTACCAACCGATGAAAAAAATCCGCACCGTCGCCGTTTTACCGACATTGTTTACGCTGGCCAACTTGTTTTGCGGCTTTTTCGCCATTGTCGTGGCGTCGCGAGTTGGTTCGGAGGGGCTGCGGCAGGGCTATACCGCGAAGGACATTCAAATTGAGCAACCCGCCGACATCTATCACGCGTTTGACCCAGCCGATCCGACGCACAATTTGATGCTCAGCGGCTGGTTGATTTTCCTGGCGATGATCTTCGATGCCCTCGACGGCCACGTTGCGCGGTTGGCCAAATCGACCAGCGATTTCGGAGCGCAGCTCGACAGCTTGTGCGATTTGGTCACTTTTGGCGTCGCGCCTGCGTTCTTGATGGTCAAGATGTGCCCTGATTTCACGCACCTGCTGCGCGAGCCGACTTGGATCATCGCCGCCTCGTTTGCCGGCTGCGCTGCGATTCGACTGGCGCGGTTCAATGTCGAAATCGAAAATGACGACGACCATTTCTCGTTCGTCGGCTTGCCATCGCCTGCCGCGGCAGGTTCGATCGCAGGATTTGCGATCTTATTTTATACGCTCCGCCGCGAAGGAAATCCGCTTCCACCCGATTTGATCAAACAAGTCGATTGGTACATGCAATGGGTGCTGCCGGCGTTTACGCTCGTCCTCGGCGCGCTCATGGTTTCGCGGATTCCCTATCCGCACGTCGTCAATCAACTTCTCCGCGGCCATCGTAGCATGGGACACGTCGTCGCGGTGCTGTTTTCGCTGGTGGTCATTATGACGATCCGCGGCTACAGCGTGCCGATCATCTGCGGCCTATTTGTATTGGGACCGCCGATTCGCTATGCCTGGCAGCGTTGGAGGAATCGGCAACAAGCGACGGAGCCGCTGTTTTGAAGAAATGCCCAGTGGTCCACTGGCCTAGTGGTCTGGTAATCTTGCGGTACAAGGCTTTCCCGACCGGCAGTGCCGAAGTCGTCCAATCCCTCACCCGCGAGGCTACCGAAGGCCTCCGAATGGTCGCGAAGCCGCACTTCTGAGACTCTCGTCCACATCAGTGTCGCGGTCGGGAGACCGTGGTACAACAAAAGCCAACAGAACCCCAGCCACTCCTGCTCCCCCATGTTTACTGGACTGATCGAAGTACTTGCTACGGTTGCCCAATTACACCTCGAAGCGCCGGGCGTGCGGCTGACCATTTCGGTGCCGCAATATACTGGAGAAGTTGCGATTGGCGACAGCATCGCCATCAACGGCTGCTGTCTGACCGTGGTCGGCGTCGCAGGCGACCAATTCGCGTTTCAAGCTGGCGAGGAGACGCTACGGCGAACCAATCTCGGCTCGTTGCAGAGTGGCAGCCATGTGAATGTCGAGCGATCGCTGAAAGTGGGCGATCGACTCGGCGGACATTTTGTGATGGGCCATATCGACGGCTTGGGTATGCTCGAATCCCGCCGCGACGACGGCGATTGGTCCACATTCTGGTTCCACGCCCCACCGCCGCTCGCACGGCAATTGGCCTCGAAAGGGTCGATTGCCATCGATGGCGTCAGCCTCACGCTCGTCGATGTCGAAGGCGAACGATTCAACGTGGCGCTCATTCCACATACGCTTGCCGCGACAACACTCGGCCAACTCAAGCCGGGCGATCGAGTCAACCTGGAAACCGATGTGCTGGCAAAATATGTCGCGCGGCAGGTATTCGAGCTTAGGGAGTGCCGATGAATCCAGATGAATCCGATGGGATACAGGATGTTTTATCGGGACGATTTGGAATGGTCGTTGGAACGCCTAACGTCGGGTTGGATTTTTTCAAGTCGATCTGACTGGCTCCGACACAATCTCTTGCATCCGAAATCCAAGATTCATCCGTCCCCCATGATTTTTACCGCCGGACAGACGCTGACCTTCCTGAAGCGCCGCTTTGCGGAAGTTGGCTTGGAATTGAACTCCCGCCATGGGCAAAACTTTCTCATCGACCTGAATTTGCAACGGGTGATTGTCGAATCGGCGGAGCTTTCACCACACGACGTCATTCTCGAAGTTGGCACTGGCACAGGCGCACTGACCGCCTTGATCGCTCCGTATGTGGCGCACGTGGTCACAGTCGAAATCGACACGCGATTGCATCAACTGGCGAGCGAAGAACTGATCGACTTGGCCAATGTGACGATGTTGCAACAGGATGCGCTCAAGAATAAGAACACGATCGCTTCGGGAGTCTTAGCCGCCGTTGACGGGCAGCTCATGAATGCTGCGGGACGCCAATTCAAGCTGGTTGCCAACTTAGCCTACAACATTGCCACGCCCTTGATCACGAATCTGCTGGCGTTGGATCGGCCGCCGGAGCTGATGGTGGTTACCATTCAAAAAGAGGTCGCCGACCGCATCGCCGCCAAGCCTGGCACGAAAGATTACGGCGCGCTTTCGATTTGGGTACAAAGCCAGTGCGAAGTGGAAGTGCTGCGTCAAATGCCGCCGGCGGTGTTTTGGCCGCGGCCGAAGGTCGACTCGGCCATTGTGCGGATCAGGCTCGATGCCCAGCGTCGCGCCAGCATGGACGACCGACCGTTCTTCCATCAATTGGTGCGGTCGCTGTTCTTGCATCGCCGAAAATTCCTCCGCGGGGTGCTCGTCGCGGCCTACAAACATCGGCTCGACAAGCCGGCCATCGACGCGATTTTGGCCGAATTGCGATTGCCGGACAACGCTCGGGCGGAAGAACTAGAAATTCCCCAGATGTTACAGCTTTCCGCGGCCATTCGCGGCCGGATCCAATAGTTCACCAGAGCTTTTGAGCTCCAGCGCGTCGGTATAAAAATCTCTCGTCTGCCTCACTGCGCGATTTGCTTGCACATTGCCGCCGGTTTGGTAAAGTATAACAAGTGCCGCTCTAATGGCGGGGCAACCTAAGTCATTGCGGCCATCCTTTTCTCTTCCGGTTTCGGGCAACTCCAAGTTTTCGAGGTGAATGATGTTGGGCAGCACAGTTCGCAGCGCGGCAAGTCTCTGGGTCGTGGTTTGGGCTGCATGTCTCCCGTTAGCTACCACCGCGGCCGAACAACTGGATTTGCCCGATTTGATTGCGAAGGTCGAGCCGTCGGTGGTGCGGATCGATGTGAAAGGAGTCGACGGCGACAGCTTGGGAAGCGGATTCGTCGTCGATGCGGACGGCATTGTCGCCACGAATCATCACGTGATCGCCGGGGCAAAGGAAGCGGTCGCGGTATTTGCCAATGGCGAGACGGCCAAGGTTCTCGGCACGCTGGCGATGGACCCGAAGCGCGACATTGCGATTCTAAAAATCGACAAGACGGAATTGCCCGTGTTGAAGCTCGCCGGCAAATTGCCGCGCAAGGGCGAATCGGTCGTCGCTTGCGGCGCGCCGCGGGGACTGTCGTTTTCGTATAGCGACGGCATTATCAGCGCAATCCGCGAAGGCAAAGAGGCCGCCCAGTATATCGGCGAGGAAGCGCCCGGACACTGGCTGCAAATCACGGCGCCCGTTTCGCCCGGCAATAGCGGCGGTCCGCTCGTCACTCGCAGTGGAGAAGTCGTGGGGGCCAATACGATGGCATCGCTGGGGATCGCGGCACAAAACTTGAACTTTTCGATTTCCAGCCTCGACATTGCCGACGTGTTTCAAAAAGGCAAGAACAACAAGTTGGTTTCCCTGGCCAACGGCGCTTCCAAGTCGAAACACGAGCGCGCCAAGCCGAAACGGCACGATCTGGCGGTCGACAAGATCCCCAAGGAAAAGATCGAAGCCTACGTCAAATCGGCCAAAGACAGCTACAAAGACGCCGTACTCGATGCCCGCAAGAAATTAGCCAGCGAGAAGAAGAAACTGACCGAGATGAAATCCGGACGAGTCGGCAACACGCTGGCGATGCGAGCGCCTAGAGGAGTGATCATTATCGCCGATCGCGGCAAGCAGCTTTATCAATACGCCGACGATGATGCCAAGACCAAGACCGTCAAAAAGCAACAAGAAGAAGTGCGCCAGGCCGAGGAGCATTTCAACAAGATCGAGAATTCCAAGACGGGACTGTTGACCTATCTGACCAAGGCCGGCCCGCAAGTTGAACTCAAGGAAGTCGGTGACATTGGCTGCGTCGCGGAGATCTTTGTGACGACGATCCTCGATAGCGACGAGTTCATCGCCAGCATCGAAGACGACCGATTGCCGGTGGCCGTTCGCGGCATGAAGGCCGAAAAACTTCCGAGCGGTCAGTCGATTCCCGGCCGGTTGATGTATGTCTGCGCGATCGAGCCCTATGGCTACCGCGGAGCCGCACTGAATATCCGCGTACTCCGCGAACTTCCCGCCGAGGACTTGGCAAAGCATTTCGAAGAACTTGGAATCACCGTGGGCAGCGGTGCTTCGCAGCCCGATACCGCGGCAAAGAATGGTTCTGAGAATCCCGTGGCCTCTTCGGCCGCAGCGCCGAGCGTTCCTGAATTCCGCACATGGAGCGACAAGACCGGTAAATACAAAATTGAAGCGATGTTCGTCGAGAAAACCGCCGACAAGGTCACGCTCAAACGCCGCGACGGCAAAACGATCATGGTGCCGTTGGCGATGCTCTCGGAGGAAGATTTGGATCACCTCAAGAAAGTGCAGCAAGCAAAGTAATCGCCACCGGCGGCCCGGCTCTCTTCACGGATAGCGGATGTCGGCGGTGCAGGAATGGCCCGGCAATATCTGCCTCGTTGGCCAGTTTGGCTGGAGCGGAACGGTCGGTTGCTTTCGGGAGGGTTGGCCGCGCTGGGCTACATAAGCGAAGATTGATTTCTCGCAACTAGGATTTAAGGTTTCCCTGACACGACCCACTTGCCGCCGGATTGCCGCAAGGCTACTCTGACTTCCCTAGTGTGCAGGCCATCGATCGTCGGCATGCAACCGCCAGGGGGCCAACCACTGAAAGGTGCCGCCAAATGAAGTTCATTGAAATGACGGGGGCCACCCTGATGCATTTGCTGGAACCCGACGAAGTAAAGCCCGAAGAGCTTCGCACTGCAGGGTTGACCGACAAGTGCTTTGTGCGGGTGAATCTACAAGGTGATATTGAAGTCCGACGCCGCGATCGCTGGGACGTGATCGGCGGCCTGCTGGGAGATTTTGAGCGCCGCGTCAAGCACGAAACGGGCCTGGACTGGGCCTCGTAATGAACACGGCGATCCGAAATTCGCTAGTAGGAATTATGGAAGTGATGCACTTTGAGAAATAGTTCTAAGGCGTTTGGCACGCAAATTGAACTATTTTTTCCGTGTGGTTCTCGGTTTTGATATGAGGGGCCATGCGACGAGAGCCAGTTCCGCGAATTGGTCCCGTCTATCATCGATCTGATCTTCTCCCCAAGTTTGGTATCGCTTGCCGACACTGAATGTCAGATTATTCTCTCTCCATTCACGGTTGACACATTTCCGAGCCGCGTTCGCCTGTGAGCGGGGCCGGCCCACCTGCTTCCTGAAGCACGCGGATCCGATTCGGAAATGCGTCTGTGGTGGATGGTCATGCCGCTTCACGGCGGAGCGTGAGAAGTGTCTTGGGCGGCGATCACCGCCAGGGCATGGGCCGGAGCGCAGCGGGACAGCACGGGGCCGAGTTGCTCGGACAGCGACACGCGGCGTTCCCCAATGCCGCGCTGTTTGAGTATCTGTTGCAGCAAGAATTCCCCCTGGCCGGCAATCACAATCGTTTTTGGTGGCGACGACAGACATGTCAACACTCGATCGATCGCAGTTTCCAATTGCCGCCGTTGGCTGGCCGCTATGTGGCGAGCCGCGACGATTGCATCGATTTGATCAAATGACTCCCGATCGGCGCAGATCATTCGCGCCAAGCGGTCGATGGCCGCCGCTGTCGTCGCTGGTCGGCCATCGGCGGTGTGGAGCGAATCGATCTCTTCGGGAAGTTCGCCGAGAACCAGATATACGTCCCACATCGTTGCGAACAACTCACGGGCAACCGGACACCAATAGCCGCGATAGGGAATGGCGTCGACCACGGCGCAAACGGGTGTCCGCTCGACGCCAGTGTACGCCAATTCATATGAGAGCAACCGCTGCGTATCGGTGCGACCGGATGCCGCCGGCTGACCGTCCACAAGCGGAATGATGTCGGCGGTGGTCGAGCCAAGATCGATGAGCAGCCCCGGCTCGCCGTTCAGAAAGCGGCCGGCAAACCGCGCAAGTACATGCCAATTCGATGCCGCGGCCAGCAGTCCCTCAGCCACGGCGACGGCTGGAGACACTAGGCGGCCATCGTTCAGATAGATTTCGACCGGGCGGTTTCCCGCGGCCGTCGCGGCCGCATGGACGATCGACCGTACTCCGTCGGCCTTGGTCTGGAAACAATCGGCCAATTCACCGGTCATGGTGACGGCAATCCGCTCGCAGGTTGGCGCTGTGGCGATCAATTGCTCGATGGCCGCCGACAATTGATCCGGCCGACGCCAAAGCGGAAATGGCAGCGACACGGCAAAGCCTCGGCCGTCGGCTGCTTTCAAATTCGCACCGCCGATGTCTAGCGCAAGGCACTTTGAATCGCAGAGGCGCAGTGACACAGAGGAAGAAGGCCCTCCCATCGGAATGCTCGAGGCGTCGCTCAACATGCCAAAATGAACTCGGCAAACTGGTTCGTTGGTTGCTGGATGGCTCCGCGCCTCCGTGGTGAATCATGCGTTGATTCTTCTTACGACTCCATCGCTATCGAATTCGATTGGTTCGTCGCTAAACGACACTGCCGCCAGACGGCCTTCTGCAATCGCCCACATCGCAGCAGCCAGATTGCCATTGGAAGCAGCTCGCAAGCCGAGATAGGAAGTCGTCAGCCGCGGATTGATTTCGATGACCACATCGTCCTGGCCGTTTGGATCGTCCCCTAACACCAGGTCCACGCCAAGGTAGCCGCGCGGCTCGGGTAATGTCGCAACGGCACGCACCGCCAAATCCTGCGCCCGCTTTGCCAGCCCCACCGTGGGGAAGTCATTTTTGTCTACCAGCAGTGGGCTTCGACTCTCGGCAGGCGGGAATGTCTGTCCCACGGCGATCGGTAATGATCCACCGAGATATTGAAAGCGGCCATCGTTCGACAACCGCTGTCGGCAGGGTGTTAGCGGCTGTAATTTGTTCGGTCCGCACAGCACGGCAACGCTTGCCGCAATGCCCGGCACAAACTCTTCGAGCCGCATCGGAAAAGCCCATCGTGGGACAGAGATGCACCGCGCATCGGTTGCGTCGCGGACTAGCCATACATCGTGCGACGCACACCCGTCTATGGGCTTGAGCACCGCGGGATACTTGAAGTCGCTCGGCAGCAGTTCGTCGCGATCGAGCAACACTCCCTGCGGCGCTCGAACGCCATGCTGTTGTAAATGCCCGGCCGTCCACTGCTTGTCCGTCGCCAGCGTCGCGATTTTGCACGATGGAGAGATCAATCGCCCTCCCGCCTGCTCGACCCATTCACAGCGTTCGATGAGTAGTCCATCGATTTCCGGCGCAACGATCATGGTCGCCGTTGCTTGGCCGGAAATTTCCCGGAGCACGCATTCCTCGGCCGCTTGAGAGTCGATCTCCAAGACCTTGCATCCTGGAAATTCCATCTCGGTCCAGCGCGCGTCGCGCATCACCAGCGTTTCCACGCCGTCGATCGCAGCAAAATCGGCCGCGAGCGACGCCAGCATTGCCCTCCCTTCGCGAATGAGCGCATCATCCGCAACCATCTCCGCACGCGTGCTCGACAGCCCGCCACTGCAAGCCAGTTCGTAGAGTAGTACGGTTGATTGTGCCATTGGTCGCCAGATTTTCTCAATTATCCGCCGCAAATGACATCCCCTGAGCCAACCATCGGCCTGGCGAATGCTAGGCTATAGAACGAAGAACTTTACGACAGATTCGTCCGCAACCGCCCAAGAAAATGCCCCGCGAGCCACTACGAGCCGCCGTGCTTCTCGATTTCACCATCGTGCCGGCATGGGCACTGGAAGCGATCCGCCGCGTGGCCGCCGAAGGGCACGCTCGCTGGTCGGTCATACTGTTGAACCGCTCGGCCAAAAAACAGAACTTCATCCAGCGGATGCGCCAGAATTGCCGGACGGCCTTGGCATCGTCTTACCTTCGCCTCGATCAATTGGTTTCGCCCGCCGACCGCGATCCACTTGCTCCCTATGACGCTGAGCAACTGCTTCTCGACGTGCCGCAGTTGACCGCCGACGAGCAGAACAACGATTCGCTCGGAGTGTATGATCTGGATGTCATCGTCAGTTTCAGCCGGCAAGCCGCAAGCGACGACGTGCTGGCGGCAGCGAAGCTCGGCGTGTGGATGTTCGAGCACGGCGGTTTGCCCGACCACGGCCGCGCCGAGTTCAATGGCCTTTACGAAGTACTTGCCGAGAGCGACGTGAATCGTGCATCGCTCCAAATGCTGACCCGCGACAACCGACTCGTGACGTTGGCGGAGATCTTCACCGCCGTCGATCGGCTCTCCGTGGCCCGGAATCGTGGTAATTTATATTGGCCCGCTGTTTCGCTGCTACCACGACAGTTGGAGCGATTGCAGCAGTTGGGCGAAAAGCAGTTTTGTGAACGACTCGAACGTAGCGGCATCGCTGCCAATTCGATCCGCACGACTTCGCCGCGGCCGTTGACCGGTCGAACGCTGACTGCCGGCCTTGTCCGACTGGGAATTCGGCGGCTGAAGCGAAAGCTCGCGAAGCAATTCTGCCGCGATCAATGGTTCATGGCGAGTCGTTTCAATCCTGCCGGAGACGCCCGCGACGCAGCGAGTTGGGAATCGCCGGGCGAAACGGACTCCGCTTGGTTCGCGGGGGGAGCGGAGTTGCAAGAAATGATTCCGCCAATCGACCGTTTCTGGGCCGACCCGCACGCGATCTGTCGCAACGGCAAGCACTACGTCTTTTTCGAGGAATATCTGTATGTCGCCGGTAAAGCCCATATCTCGGTCATGGAGTTCGACGATCGCGGACAGTGGCATTCGCCGCGGCCGGTCATTGAGCGGCCCTATCACCTTTCGTACCCGTTCCTTTTCGACTGGCAAGGCGAACTGTACATGATCCCGGAAACGTCGGCCAATCGCACGCTGGAAGTATACCGCTGCGAGGAGTTTCCCGACCGCTGGACGCTACACAAAGTGATTTGGCGGCAGGTGAAGGCGTTTGACGCGACCCTGTTGGAACACGCCGGTCACTGGTGGATGTTCGTGACCCTCGCCGAATGCGAAGGAGGGTCATCGTACGACGAATTGTCGCTGTTTCATGCCGATCATCCGCTGAGCGATCATTGGCTGCCTCATCCGCAGAACCCGATTGTGTCGGACGTGCGCTGCGCGCGGATGGCCGGGCCGATCATCTGCGACCGCGGACGGCTCATTCGCCCTGCACAGGACGGATCGCGCCGTTACGGCTACGGTCTGCGGCTGCACCACATCGAAACTCTGTCGCCGACCAGGTATGTCGAAACCGAATTTCGTCGTATCGAACCGCTTGTAAGCCGCGATTGGCTAGCAACGCACACAATCTCTTCGGCCGGCGGCATGACGATGTTCGATGCACAGCGGCAGCGGTTCAAGTTTGACAGCGCTCCAAAACTGCTGAATCGAACCGCAGCGACTTGGAGACATAAAAAGGAAGTCGGAATGAACGGATGAAGACGCGATGATTTGAACGAGTGAGGGCGCAAGGAAATTGCCCCAACCAGCCATCCCTGCATCCGCTCATCGTTTCAGGCCCACTCTGATCGCCTGTGTCTCGTTGATGCAATCACTCCTCAAAAGATTCCAAGCTGATCCCGCGCGTCCTCGGTCATCAAATCTGGGGACCAAGGCGGCGTCATCACCAGCTTGATTTCGACGTTGTTTACGCCCGCCAGCGCACTGAGGACTTGCTTGCTTTGTCCGATGAGCTGCGGCCCTGCCGGGCAGGCGGGGCTAGTCATGGTCATTTCGATTTTGATGTTCTCTTTGTCGGGGTTCGCCTCGCCCGCCGGCTCGGTGACGACGGTGTAAATAAGCCCTAAGTCGACGATGTTGACGAACAATTCGGGATCGATGACTTGCTTGAGTGCTTCGCGAACGGCATCTTCGGAAATGGGCATCGGGCTACCTCAGGGTAAAATGCATCACTGGGCAACGGCGAAATTGACCAGACATATGCCTGTCTATTTTACATGTTGAATTTTGTGTCTTACATTTTGCGTTTGGCGATTCCTTACGTCTCGTGCAGCTTTACCAGCACCACATCGCCTTCCACCTTCACCTCATGCGACGCCGTCGGCTGCGTGGCGGGCATGGTGAGGGCCGCGCCGTTGCGAATGTCGAACTTTGCCCCATGCCGCGGGCAGGCGATGGTACACGCCTTGGCATCGAGCGTCCCTTCGCTAAGCGGCCCGCCGTCATGCGTACACAGGTCATCGATGGCATAAAATTTGCCAGCGACGCGAAACAGCACGACGAGGCGATCGTCGACCTCGACTAATATTTTACCGGGATCGGCAAGATCGGCCGCATGAGCAACCGGCTTAAAGTCGGACATAGGTCATTGGCGGTTTTGATGACATCTTGGAAGGAAAATTCGGGCCTACCGCATTTTTGCGTGAATCGAGACCGATTGGCAAGGCGGTACGCCCGCCAGAGGGGCAACTGGACAGGTTATTCGGCGGTTTACTCGGAAACCTCCTCACCGCGGCGGGTTTTGAGATTGTACGGATTCCGATGGGTCATGGGTGCCGCGCGGCAGCGGCACGGACTGGAGCGGCGCATGGCGGGAAATTATCATAGTGTGGGTGTTCGTGAGAGGTGCGAACAACTTCGGCTTTGCACTATGGCTTCCATCATCAAGGTGATTGATATGTTCCGATTTTGGTCCCTCGTCGGAGCTGCTTGTTGCCTGCAGTCGGTCGCGTATGCACCGATTGTATTGGCCGGTTGGATCGAGTCGCCGCTGCTCACCAGCGGATATGTGGAAAGCTATGGACTGGTGCGCGGCTGGAATACGCAACTGGCCATCGACGGTGCGCGCTCGAAGGTCAAATATATCAAGCTTGAGCACGACCTAGTGCTGGCGGTGACCAGCGGCGGCGTGATGCACGTTCTCGATGCCAGCACCGGGATCGTGAACTGGACGACTACGGTGGGCGAGTCGCGGTTTCAAACGTTGATGCCGGGGGCGAACGAAAAATTTATCGCGGCCGTCAATGGCGATTCGCTTTATATCTACGATCGCGCTTCGGGCCGAATCGCCTTTCGCCACACCCTTCGCGGTACGGCGGAAATGGGGCCGGTGCTGACAAGCAATCGCGTACTGGTGCCGATCGTTAATGGACCGCTGGAATCATATCCGCTCGATGCCAATCCCGATGCCAAGATTCTCGGACCGCAACAGTTGCCGGTGGCGGGAAGATTGGCAGCCGAACCGGCGACGTTCAACCGCACCGTGGTTTGGGGCGGCGACCGCGACCGGCTGTTTGGCCAGGAGTTTGGTGAAAAACCGAGCAAGTTCGACACCTATATACGATTCGGCATCATCAGCGGGCCGGTGACATTTCCGCCGATGGTCTATGTGGGCACAAAAGCAGGTTTCTTGGTGGCGTACGATCGCGAGCATGGTGTACAGGCTTGGGAGTTTCCCACCGGATCGCCAATTTTTCATCCGCCAGTGCCCTTGGCCAACGTCGTGTATGCGTTGCCACAAGATGGCGGCATGTTTGCCGTCAACCCGGCAGACGGAAAGCAAATGTGGTTTGCCCAGGAGCCGCGGAAATTTGTCGCGGCCAGCCCGTCGCAGGTTTACACCTTGGATTTCCGCGGACGGATGGCGGTGATCGATGCTCAGACCGGAGCGCGAGTCACTGTGATGCCGCTGCCTCAAGGCTTGAAACCAGTCCTCAACGCGGACACCGACCGGATTTATTTTTACACGGACGGAGGCTTGATCCAATCGCTACACGAACACCAACTGGTCGAGCCGCACTTGCACGAACCGTCGCAACCAAGCGAACAGCCGGCCGAGGGTGAAGCCAATCCGTTTACACCCGGCCCTGGCGCACCTCCGGCTCCGGCGGGCACAGCGACGCCAACGGAGGCAAGCCCGTTCGATCCGCCGGCCGCACCTGCTCCCATGCCGTAGGTCGCCACGGCCCATTCGATGCCCGGCGGCACGATGCCTTGGCGGCCGCCCCTGCATTTTCGCTGGGCGAGCTTGCAAACCGCGCTAGCTTTGGTTTGCGCATCCCGGTTACACTTTGCGGCATGGAACCGCCGCCGATTCGCGCAGAGCTACGCATTCAGTCCATTTGCATGGTGACGCTGACGGTGTTGGCCGTGGCGTTTGCGCTCGATTGGCTCGAACCGGTGATGATTCCGTTCGTGGTCTCGGCGTTCTTGGCGTTTGCGCTGATGCCGCTGGTCGATTCGCTGGAAACGTACGCTCGCCTACCACGAACGGTCGCCGTTTGCTTGGCATTGCTGTTGGCGGTGGTCGTGCTGGTGGGTATGGGAATGCTGATGTCGATTTCGGTGGCGCAGTTTACCAGTGGCGAGAACTTGACCTTGTATCAGCGCAAGTTGTCGCAGTTGCCACGGGATGTACTCAATTTCCTGCCGCTGAACAAGTTTGGAGTCACCGCCGACAATCTGCTGGCCGACCTCCGCATACCTGAAGGTACTGTCCAGAGCCTGCTGCTCCAAACGACCAACGCGGTCACGGGGGTTGTGTCCAAGAGCGTGCTGGTGTTGATCTTCCTGTTTTTTCTGCTGTTGAGCAGCGTTAAGCGCGATCGGCCCATCGGCGGCGCCTGGGGCGAAGTAGAGTCGCAGATTCGTGCCTATCTGATCACGATGACGGCACTATCGGCCGTCACCGGCGCTTTGGTGTGGGCGGTGCTGACGATCTTGGGCGTTCCTGGCGCGGCACTATTTGGCCTGCTGACGTTTCTGTTGAACTTCATCCCCAATGTTGGCTCGTTCATCGCCACACTGTTGCCGTTGCCGATTGTTCTAGTGTCTGGATTTTCGACGACCGGCGCAATCTTGGCGATCGCCATTCCTGGAGCGATTCAGTTTTTTATCGGCAACTTCATCCAGCCCAAAGTGATGGGTAATTCGATGCGACTGCACCCGGTGGTGATTTTGATGGCGTTAATTTTCTGGGGGATGTTGTGGGGCTTCGTCGGGATGTTCTTCGCCGTGCCAATTACCTCGATGATTCGCATCGCGTGCGACCGACACGAATTGACTAGGCCGGTGGCCGACTTGATGGCGGGAAAATTGACCGCTCTGCGCGAAGAGCCACCACTTGCGCCGCTTGTCGCCGAAGCTGCGCCGACACCCGAGAACGATCATCGTGCTTGAATCGCGCCGGCATCGTGCCGTCGAAACCGCCGAGACGACTCAGTTCGTAGTTGCGCGGAATAAGTCGGACGTACGATCGTGAAGGCGAATCAGGGCGAGTGGCGCGCCTATCGTCGTCGCTGGACAAGTTGGAGGAGCAGCAGCACGATGATCGCGCCGCCGAGGGCCAGCAAGACGCTGCGCAGGTCGATGCCGTCGATGCCGCCAAAGCCCATCTGTGTTCCGAGCCAACCGCCAAGCAAACCACCCACGATGCCCACGACAATCGTCGTCAAAATTCCGCCGGGCGCCGCTCCTGGCATGAAGAAACGCGCTAGCAAACCGGCGATCAATCCGAGTACGATCCAAGTGAGAATTCCCATGTCACGCTCCGTGGAATGAAAACCGTTTTGACAATCTTCGCCAAGTCGCTCCAGATTGCCTGTCTTGAAGTGTAGCCTGCTCTCAAAATCGGAACAAGTTTTGCAGATTGCTGGTTTACTGGCCAGAGCGGGCTATGATTGCGAGGAAACGGATTGGGCGGTTTGTGCCGTCGCGTTGCAGTGTCGGCAGATGGATTTTTCGGGCGTACGTCTGGCCCGGTCGGCCGTCAAGCAGGCTTGCTTCGCAACACAGGTTGCGGAATTTCCGAGAATTTCGTCGGCCAATAGCAAAACCCCGTCGTTAAATTCTGTTGAATTCAGCTTAATACTCGAACTCGCATTACTCGCGCAGGAGAATTTTTGTCATGCGTTCTCGAATTTCCCCAATTGCTGTCGCTGTAGTGGTGATCGGAGCGGCCGTCACACTCGTCGCTGCTGATGACATCAAGCCCTCGAACAATCATTCAGCCGACAGTAATCTTGAAGGCAGCAATTCAGCCAGTAGTGCGCCGGTTGGCGATGACGAGCAAGTGCTGCGTGCCGCCTGCACCGCTTATTGCGATGCCGTGAACAAGGGCGATTTGGATGCCGTCATCGGCATGTGGGCGGACGACGCCGATTTTGTCGCCGACAACGGCGAGAGAATTCAAGGCCGCGATGCGCTCAAGAAAATGTTTGCTCAGCACCTGCAAACGATGAAAGGTAAGACGCACTGCTACGAAATTACGTCGTTGCGGATGATCGCCCCCGGCGTGGCGCTCGAAGACGGCGTGGCCACTTTAGCTGGCGGCAATGCCGGTGAGAGCATGCCGGGAACCCGCTATACCGCCCTTTGGAAGCGCAATGGCGATCGATGGCAGATCTGCAGCGTGCGCGACTTGGGCGAAGCACCTGCCGGCCGCAAGCGAACTTCGCCGCTCAAGGGCTTGAACTGGCTATTGGGTGATTGGCATTCGGAATCGGCTGATGTGGAAGTGCAGTTGAGCGTCGTTCAGACTCTTGACGATTCGTTCATCAAGCAGACCTACGATGTGAAGCCGAAAAACGGTGAAGCGTTCACCGTCGTCACGCTGATCGGCTGGGATCCGACCAGTGAGCAAATCCGTTCGTGGTACTTCGATTCCCAAGGAGGCTTTGGCGACGGATTCTGGGCGCAAGATGGCAATTCCTGGAGTGTTTCGTCGACTGGCGCAATTGCCGACGGTCGGCTCGGGACGGCCACGAATTCGTGGAAGTTCGTGGACGACAATAGCATCGTCTGGCAAGCAACCAACCGGCAGCTTGAGGGTGTGCCGATGCCGGAGATGGAAGTCAAGTTTTCCCGTGCTCAAGGTACGGCGAAAGTGAATGGACCACCGGTTGAGCCGGAAGGAAAATCGACCAACTAACGGCGAAAGAATGGCCGTTTAGCGATTGTGTATCAATGTTTTTTCAGGGAATATTCACGGATTGCAATTCGGTAAAATCGAGTTTTTGTCAATATTTTTCACCGGAGGCGGCAGAAAATTGATTTCTCGAACTCGCATTGACGCAATGCTTCGTCTTCGCGATTTCCGCCGTCTCTGGTTCAATTTGGATTGCGGCGCGCCGTGCTGACCCGGCGTCGTTCATTCGCAGGATAAAAGATGATGAAGAAGACCATAGCATTGATTGTTTACTCGATGATGGTGGCGATTGCCGCCGATGCATTTGCCCGCGGCGGCGGTGGCGGACGTGGGGGCGGCTTTGGCGGCGGACGCAGTTTCAGCGGACTTGGCGGCGGATTTAGCGGGTATGGCGGACGTTCGCCGTCGTTCGGCGGTTCTTCGTTCGCGCGCGGATCGATGGCGCGGCCATCCTACGGGCCGCGAAGCTATTCGGGAGGCGTGCAGCGATCTAACTTTGGAGCGAATTCGTTTGCCAATCGCTCGCTGAACGGCGGAGCGATGCGCACGACGGCGAATCGTCCTACATTCAGTGGCAACGGAGCGACGAACCTCAACCGCAACAATTTCGGCGTCGGCAATCGCCCGAACATTGACGGCAATCGGGCAGGAAACGCCATCGGAAACCATAACGATTTTAACCGATTGAACCCAAATCGCTCTTTCAATCAGAACAACTGGGCGAGCAACCGCGCGAATTGGAACAACAACATCAATCGCTGGGCCAACCGTGGCAATCGGCCGTGGACCCACCCGTGGTACAACCACTACGACCATTGGCACAATGGCTGGCATCACGGCTATTGGAATTATTGGGGCAGGGGCTACTATCCGTGGGCCTGGTTCGGCGCGGGTGCGCTGACCGGCGGCTGGTGGGGATGGCCGGGCACAGGCTACGCTTACAGTAATCCGTATTATGTTGCGCCGGCCTATGTCAACGACGGCTACTATTCCCCCGATTATTCGCAGCCGATTCCGCCCCCCGTCAACGCGGAAGTCGATTCATCTCCCGCGCCTGGCGAGTCGACGCCCGACGACACCAATCCATCGCAACAGCAAGATCCAAAAATCGCCGCCGCCATGGCAGTATTCAACGACAGCCGCACGCTATTTAAGCAAGGCGATTACGACGGCGCACTCAAGAAGGTCGATCACGCGATCCAGGGCTTGCCGAGCGATGCTGCGCTGCACGAATTTCGGGCGGCCTGCCTGTTTGCACTGGGTAAGTACAAGGAAGCTGCCGCCGGCGTGTACGCCGTGCTGTCGGCTGGGCCAGGATGGGATTGGGACACGATGAAAGCCTTGTATCCCGACACGGCGACATATACGAAACGACTGCGGGCGCTCGAGGCTTATAAGAAAGAAAATCCCTCCGCGCCCGATGCCAGCTTCCTGTTGGCCTATGAATACTTGGTGTTAGGCTTCCCCGATCAAGCCGCCGGCGAACTCAAGCAAGTGGTCAAATTGCAGCCAGACGACAAGCTATCGGCCGCGCTGCTCCAAGCGCTCGAGAACCGCAATGATCCACAGCAGCAACCAGCGCCAGGGCAAGCGCCGGAGCAAGGTACGTGAACAAGATTCTCGTGGCCGCAAGGCGCCTACCTCCGCCCCAGCAGCTTCCGCAACTCCTTCCAGGGCCGTGCGTTCGCCACGTCGCGCTTCGTCAGTCCTCCGCGGCGGGCTTGCAGGATTCCGTAGCGCATAGCGGCCAGGCCTGTCGTGCTATGGGCATCTGTATTGATGACGATCGGGATGCCGCGCAGGCGGCAGGCGGCACAGGCGACGTCGTCGAGATCGAGCCGCGCGGGGTTCGAGTTTAGCTCCAAAAACTTATGATGCTTTTTCGCAGCATCATAAACCGCTTCGAGATCGACTTCGTAGGCTTTACGCCGATTAATCAATCGTCCCGTCGGATGCGCAATGGCCGATACATGAGGATTCGCCAGTGCATCGACGATTCGCTTGGTGATTTGCGCGCGGGGCTGGTTTTGGCCATAGTGAACGCTGGCCACGACCCAGTCGGCGTGGCTGAGGCAATCGTCATCGATGTCGAGCGGGCCTTTTTCGAGAATATCGACTTCCACGCCTTTGAGCACTTGGAAGCCTCGCAATTTCTCGTTCAGCTTGTCGATTTGTTCCCATTGACGCAGCAAACGGTCGGCATTTAAGCCGTTCGCCATCGTCACGCGCTTCGAATGATCGGTGACGGCGATGTATTTCAAGTCGCGGGAGCGGGCGGCGGCCACCATTTCCTCGAGGGTTGCCTGGCCGTCCGTTTCGATCGTGTGCAAGTGCAAGTCCCCCTGGATGTCATCCAGCTCGATGAGCTTGGGAAGCTTTCCCTCCGACGCCCATTCGAATTCCCACCGCGCCTCGCGCAGCTCCGGTGGAATCCACGGCAGATCGAGCGTCGCATACACATCCTTCTCGGTACGGCCGGCGACGTAGGTTTCCTCGTTCTCGTTGGCGCCCTTGTGTTTTTCCTTCGCCGGCCCACTGCGAAAAACTCCATACTCGTTGATTTTCAGCTCGCGGTCTTTCGCCATGCTGCGAAGCACGATGTTGTGTTGCTTCGAGCCGGTGAAGTATATGAGTGCTGCGCCAAACGACTCGGCGGGGACGATTCGCAGGTCGATCTGCAAATGGTTGTGCAGCCGAACCGACATTTTCGTTTCGCCGCGGCCAAGCACCGCATCAATCCCCTTGAATTTGGTGAAATGATCCATCGCCGCCTTGGCATCGTGGCTTTCGACCAGAATGTCGAGATCACCGATCGTTTCGCGGCCGCGGCGGTAACTGCCGGCTAGCTCCAGTCGGTCGATCGCTTGGCAGGCGGTAAAGTGCTCGACGATTGCTTGAGCAAATCCTTCGGCCTCAGCCCAATACATGCGGGCGATTTCCGGCGAGGAAGCAAACTCCAACCCCGCCAGGATGGCCGTTTCAGTCTTTTCGCCGAAGCCTTTGAGCTGCTTCACGCGGTGGGATTCGCAGGCTGCCTTCAAGTCGTCGAGCGATTGAATGCCCAACTCATGGTGCAGCGCCGCGGCCTTTTTCGGTCCCATGCCGGGAATGCGCAGCAGGGCCAGCACGCTTTGCGGCACTTGCGCCTGCAACTCATCGAGCATCGGTAGCGAGCCGCTGGCGACGAGCGTTTGGATTTTGTTCGCCAGATCGCCGCCGATCCCCTCGATGTCGGTCAACTTGCGCTGCGGATCGGCAACGATCTTGGTCACCGCTTCTGACAAGTCGCCGATCGTGCGTGCGGCGTTGCGATACGCCCGCACGCGAAACGGGTTCGCCCCCTGGAATTCCAAGATGTCCCCGATCAAATCAAACGCGGCGGCGATTTCGGAGTTTTTCATGGATGTCGCCCGTGGCCAGTTGACGGTTGTAAACGGGTGGAAGGAGCATCGCCACCGACCGCTGGCAACGGACCAAATCTCAATGCACCCGCATGCCCGGCTTAGCGCCGCTGTCGGGCGAGAGCAGAAAGACTTCATCGTTGCCACCGCCAGCGGCCGTCACCATGCCTTCGCTCAGGCCGAATTTCATTTGCCGCGGGGCAAGATTGGCCACGCAAATCACAAGGCGGCCGACCAAATCCTCCGGTTTGTACGCTTTTTTGATGCCGGCAAACACGGTTTTGCGAATTTCGCCGCCGAGGGAAAGCGTCAGCTTGAGCAACTTTCGCGCTTCGGGAACCTCTTCGGCCGACACGACGCGGGCCACGCGCAGATCGACCTTGGCGAAATCGTCGATCGAGCACTCGGCCGCGAGCGGCTCGGCTTGAAGCGATTCAGGCCCATCTCCAGCAGGAGTGCCTGGTGTTTGGGGTCTGGCGTCTGGTGCAGCAGCGGTCGATGCGGCCGGCGCAGCTTCTTTACTATCCTCAATCATGGCTTCCACCTGTGTAGATTCTATTCTATGCAGTAATGGTTGAAATTTGTTGACGGCCGTGCCGACGAGCGGTTGCTTCGATTGGTCCCAATCACAAACCGGGTCATTCAATAGTTCGCCGCCTTGCTCGGCCAGCTTCGGCAACACCGGCGATAGGTAGACAATCAATTGCCGAAACAAATTCAGCGAGACGGTGCAAACTTCTTGCACCTCCGCTGCGCGGGCGGGATCTTTGCGCAGCGTCCAGGGCGCGTTTCCATCGACGAACTGATTCGCCTTATCCGCCAGCAGCATAATCTGCCGCATCGCGCGATTGTAATCGCACGCTTCGTATGCCTCGGCGATCGACTCTCCTTCTGCCACGGCTGCGGCGAATAACCCACGATCGTCCGGATATTTATTCGATAAGCCCGTTGTTTCGACAAACCTCGCCGTGCGACTGGCCAAATTCACGACTTTGCCAACCAGATCGGAATTCACCTTCGTGACGAATTCTTCGGGATTCAAATCGAGATCGTCCACGCGAGGCCCCAACTTGCTCGCGTAGTAGTAGCGTAAATAGGCCGGGTTGAGATGCTTGAGATAGGTCGCAGCGCGGACGAAGGTTCCCTTACTCTTCGACATTTTCTCACCGCCAACCGTGAGAAAACCGTGAATGTGAACCTTGGTGGGAAGCTGGAAGCCGGCCGTCTTTAACATGCCCGGCCAAAACAGCGTGTGAAAATACGTAATGTCTTTGCCGATGAAGTGATGGATCTCGGAGGAAAGCGCCTGGCGACTCGTGGTTTCTTGTGCTTTGCCTGAATCCTGAATCCCGAACCCTGAACCCGCTCTGGGCCACCACCGATCAAACGACTCGCCGTTTTTCTCGCACCACTCGGCAAGCGAGGCCATGTAGCCGATCGGCGCATCGAACCACACGTACCAATAGTTGCCGGGGCTGTCGGGGATCTCGAAACCAAAATAGGGCGCCGGTCGAGACACATCCCAATCGCGCAGCGGTTCGTTCAAGAAGTGACCCTTCAAGTAGTTGGCTACTTCGGTCTGCAGCGCGCCGCTGGTTTGCGTCCACTGTTCCAAGAACGCATGCAGTGGCTCGATCTGAATGAACAGGTGCGAAGCGCTGCGTGTTTCCGGCTTCGCTCCTGAAAGCGTACTGACGGCGTCGATCAGATCGGCCGGCGAATACGTCGCCCCGCACTTATCACAGCTATCGCCGTATTGATTGGGCGATTTACACTTCGGGCACGTTCCTTGGACGAAGCGGTCGGCCAAAAAAGTGCCGGCCACGGGGTCGTATAGTTGCGAGACATCGCGCTCGACCACCAGTCCCGTCTTGCGCAGCGACGACCAAATCTCGCCGCATAAGCGGCGGTTTTCCTCGCTGTGCGTACTGCCATAGTGGTCGAACTTGACATCGAACCCGGCGAAATCGCGGAGGTGATGCGCTCGCATGTCGGCGATCAGAGCCGCTTCACTGCGCCCCTCTTGCCGCGCGCGAATCATGATACTCGTGCCATGCGTATCATCGGCGCACAGAAAAATGCACCGATGTCCACGGAGCTTCTGAAACCTCACCCAGATATCCGTCTGAATGTATTCCACCAAATGCCCCAAATGGATGTGACCATTGGCATATGGCAGCGCGGCGGTGACAAGTATTTGGCGAGGCATAAAAACGGAGCAAGGATTTTGACTCTCCACTGAACCAACAGTTCACCCAAAGACGCAGGCAACATGGGAAAGAAACTGTCGCTTCATGCAGGCAGCATCGGCAGGCCATTCATTCGCTATTCCTTTATAATTTTCCGCGAACCTATCTCTCACCACATCGCGCGGATGAAGTTTCGTATTCTAGGGCAACCACGCCCGTCACGGAATGGGAGCATTTTCACCGCAAAAAAGTTCACTGAGTCCCTGAAAGAGCCGCACTTCTGTGTCGTAAAATAAAGAAGATGAATTGTCGAATGACGAACTGTCTCATGAAATTGCAGATTCCAATCATCAAACCTGCCCCCTGTCTCGCCTGTAGTCATTCGTATTTCCTCATTCCGTAGACATTCGTCATTCGACAATCGTCGCTCCCCTCGCTCCCGCCCCCCAATCCTCGATCCTCCCTCCCCGCCGTGCGCGTTCTCGATCGCAAAGTCGTCCGCGAACTCTTCGCCAGCAAGGGCCTGTTGCTGGCCATCACGAGCCTGATTGCCGTCGGGGTGATGTGCTACATCTACATGCGCTCCTCCTACAACAATCTCAACCGCGAGAAGGAGCGCTACTACGACGCATGCCGGATGGCCGACTTCTGGATCGACGTGAAGAAAGTTCCACTGGCCGAATTGGATCTAGTCGCCGACTTGCCGGGCGTGAGCGAAATTCGCCCGCGGATCACCTTTTTCGCCACGGTCGATCTGGAGCGCGTCGCCGAGCCGCTCAATGGCATGGTATTTTCGCTGCCCGACCAGCGGAAACCGATCATCAACGACATTTTCCTCCGTCGCGGCAGCTATTTTACGGACCGCCGCCGCAATGAAGTGATCGTCAACGACGCCTTTGCCCGCAAGCAGGGGCTATTCCCAGGCCAATGGATTCACCTGATTCTCAACAACCGCCGCGAGGAACTATTCATTGTCGGTACGGCGATGTCGAGCGAATTTGTCTATCTCGTCGGCCCCGGTACGATTACGCCAGACCCGGAACACTTCGGCGTTTTCTATTTGAAACAGAGCTATGCCGAGGAAGTGTTCAACATGGATGGCGCGGCCAACCAAATCGTCGGCGTCGTGGCTCCGTCGTGGCGAGATCGGGTCGATGAGATTTTGCACCGCGCCGAGCTGCGCCTAGACGATTACGGCGTGGTGGCGACCACGCCGCGGAAGGACCAGCCCTCAAACCGGTTCCTTAGTGATGAAATCCGCGGTTTGGGCACGTTCGCCAACATTCTGCCGGTGATTTTTCTGGCCGTCGCCGCGATGGTGCTCAACGTGCTCATGACGCGGCTGATCGACCAGCAGCGCACGATCATCGGCACGTTGAAAGCCACCGGCTACTCTCATGCGCAAATCTTTTGGCACTTTATGAAATTCGGCGGCCTGGTCGGCCTGTGTGGCGGCTTGGTCGGCTTGCCGATGGGCTATGGCATGGCGGAATTCATTACGTCGATCTACCGGCAGTTTTTTGAGTTCCCCGAACTGCACAACCACATCTATCCCGAACTCTACCTGACGGCCCTGGCGACCAGCCTGGGCTGCGCGCTGTTTGGTTGCTGGCGGGGAACCCGCGGCGCATTGCGGCTCAAACCCGCCGAGGCAATGCGGCCCAAACCGCCGGTGGTTGGCGGGCGAGTCTGGCTCGAACATTTCACAGCATTCTGGCAGCGGCTCAGTTTCGGCTGGAGGCTGGTGATTCGCAACCTGGTGCGACACAAGGCCCGCACCGCAGTGGGCGTGTTTGCCGCCTCGATGGGAGCGGCGATTTTAATGTGCGGGTTCATGCTGCGAATGGGAATCGAGTACATCATCGAGTTTCAGTTTGAAAAGGTGCTGCACAGCGACGTCGATTTGGGCTTCAAAGACGAGCGAGGCTGGGATGCGCTGCAAGAAGTCCGCAAACTGCCGGGAGTGGATTATGCCGAGCCGACGCTCGAAGTGAGCTGCGAATTCTCGAGCGGCCCCTATCGCCGCAAAGGCGGCATTACCGGTCTCAAAGCCGCCGCGCGGCTGACCGTGCCACGCGATCGGGAGGCGCAGGCCGTCCGCATCCAACCCGTTGGCTTGACGATGACGCGCAAAATGGCCGATTTGCTCCACCTCGAGGCGGGCGACACCGTGTTGATAAAGCCGATCAAGGGCCTGCAGCAAACGCACGCCGTGCAGGTCGTCGAAATCGCTGACAGCTTCATGGGATTGGGCGTATATGCCGACATCGATTATTTAAGCCGGTTAATTGGCGAAGAACTGGCGATCACTGGCGTGCAGGTGCAAACCAATCCGGACGAGCAGGCGCGGGCGGAGATGCTGAAGGAACTCAAGCGTCTCCCGGCGCTCCAAAGCTATAATGCCCGCACGAATACGATCAAGAATCTCGTCGAAACGGTTGTCAATACGCAGTCGATCTTTATCGGCTTGCTCGTCATTTTCGCCGGGGTGATTTTTTTCTCGAGCCTGCTGAACACATCGCTGATCGGCCTGGCGGAACGCAAGCGCGAAGTGGCGACGCTGCGCGTGTTGGGGTATACCGAATATCAGATCGGTGGCTATTTCTTGCGCGAAAGCATGATGCTCGATGCCATCGGCACCACGCTCGGCCTGCCGCTGGGCTACGGCCTGTGCCTGTGGCTGACGACGATCTACGACACTGAAATGTTCCGCTTTCCGCTCGTTGCGCCGCCAGCCGTGTGGATCGGCGTGATTGGACTGGCGATCGCCTTCGGCCTCTCGGCGCATGTGTTCGTCCAGCGGGAAATCAACAAACTCGACTGGCGCGACGCGCTGAATGTGAAAGAGTAATCCTAAAAACATCCTGAGCAAGCGATGGTGGGTTTTGAACGGACTGCCCATTGCCAGAGTAAATTTCAAGCTCCAACATCAAGCGCAGATTGAGAACGATGGAGCTCCCATCACTCTGAAATACGACGACGGCTCATCCAGCTAGCGATGCGCAACAAAATCCAGGTGGGCGACGTCAAACCGCCTTTCATCCTCCAGGCGAATGCGCAGCGGGCGAAATGATTGACCGTTGTAGCGTGGCGCGAAATTGCTCAGTCGTCTTACGATCAATGATCGCGCGTGATCTGGCCGATCTCAGCGACGCCAAAACAAGGGTAGGAATCGCGGTGGTGTCAACCTCACCGCCGATCAAGATTGGCTTACACAAGCTGCACTAACGGCAGGTGTGTTCTTCTGCGCGGCCTTGAAGATCTGAGTAATTTGACAAGTTGCGAGTTAAGCCATTGCCCCGGCTGGCGAAGGAACTTGATCGATGGCCGGCGTCGCGAATCCTTCACCGCTGCGCGACACGCCGCCGTTGGCTTCCCACCAGCACTGGGCGTCTTGGCGCGACCATGTGCCATAAGTGCTGCAAGATACAAAGGCGGCACGCAATTGGTTGACGTCGGCAAAGCGGCATTGCGGCTCTTTTTCCAGGCAGTGAAGTACGATTTCTTCCAGATCGCGCGGGATGCCGCTCTGTAATTGCGAAGGCGGAACGACCGCATCGCGCGCGTGAGCCATCAGCACCTTGATCGGGTTTTCGGCTTCGAACGGCGGCCGGCCTGTCAACAAGTAATACGCGACACAGCCCAGAGCGTAAATATCACTGCGTGCATCCGGTTCGCCATCGCCGACAGCTTGTTCGGGGGCCATGAACAGCGGAGAACCAGTGATCGCCCCTTCTTGTGTAAGCGTAATGTCCAATTTACCCATTGCAGGCTTGGCTAAGCCGAAGTCGAGCAACTTGGCCACGTCGTAGACGCCGCCGCGATAGGCCGCGAAGATATTCCCAGGCTTGATATCGCGATGAATCAGCCCAATCGAGTGCGCCTCGGCCAGCGCTTCGCACGTCTGCGTCATGAGTGCAATCACGCGCGACGGCAGGAGCGGGCCGTGCTGCTCGACCAAGTCGGCGAGACTTTTCCCCGGTAGGTATTCCATCACGTAATAGAATGTGCCATCGTCGGTATGGCCGAAATCGAAAATCTCGATGGTATTCCAGTGCGACAATTTAGCCGTGGCTCGCACTTCCCGCTCGAATCGCGCTAGTGCATGCGGATCGGCGGCTTTGCCAGGCCGGATGAGTTTGATGGCCACCGGCCGCTTCATAAGTTGATGCTCGGCCAAATAGACTTCGCCCATGCCACCGGCACCAAGCAGATGCTTCAAGCGATATTGCCCAAGCTGCTTTGCCTCAAATGCTTCTCGCCGCAGGCGGCCAATCGTATAAACGCCCCACGCGCCAACAATCGCCGCCAGCGTCATAAAGAAAAACACCGATGAGACATCGAAGAGCGACACATGTTCGCGAATGTGGCTAAATCGAAACCACGCCGCCAGAAACAACAAGCAAGGCGCGGCCGCCAGTATTCCCAAAATCGTCGCAGCCCGCTTCCAGGCGTTTGGAATGTAAAGGGAATAGATGAATATCAGCAAAATCCACGGGGACGACGGACTCTCCAAGTACCGCGTCGTTCCCCCCGCGGCAATCGGGATGCCGTCGTAGTGCAACCACTGCATGACGACGAAGAAGATCGCTGGCAACCCGAAGATGATCAGCTCTGCTCGTCGCAGCGTCGAGAGATCAAAGGTACATTGATGACATAATCCGCCGCCGACAAGCGCCAGTGCAATCGTGACGCCGCCGTGGAAAAAAGTCATAAACAGTTGCGTACCGCTATGATAGTCGGTGAAGAACAAGTTTCGGACAAAAAACACGGCAAATCCCATCGCCAGCAACAAGGCGGCGATTCGCAACCGGCTACGCAACAGCGAACGCGTTTCGGTCGAAAGATGCGGTTGGCTCCCCTCGATCATTGCCACGCGGCAGCACGGATTCGAGTTCGACGTTTCCATGCCAGCGGAGAAGCCAGTGCCAATCGACGAAGCCGCAATCGTTGGAGCATTCGCCGATGAGCTGGAAATGGGCATGGGTTGTAGCCAGAACCGAGCGAGCCGATGGAATCATTCAGACATGTGGCCCGCTAACAGGTTCATCATAGCGGAGATATATCTCAGCAGCGACCAGTCCGGGGTCGAGCTGATTCACCAACAAGCGCCGAGCAAGGGCCTGCGCCGCAAGACTGCGATTCGACGCGCCGGATTAGTTTACTACGCGGCTCTGCGACGAGGGGTTGCCGCGGCAGCCCAGCGCTGCAAGTCCAAGCGGCTTAACTGTTTGAGAACAAGCGATTTTGCCTCGCGACTGCTGGACTCTTCCCGAAATAGAACCGCATCTGCGGAGATTGTGCGGGGGACGTAAAACCAAGCCTGCTCGAGTGCGATATCAGGCTGATCGGCGGAAATTACCACTAAGTCAATATCTCGTAATGAGTTAGCGGTTCGCGACAGGGCTTCCAATGGGCTGCCAGGAATTAGATTCACTCGGACGCCCGTCGCCCGCAACAGTTTGTGAGCATCTTTTAATGGCAAGCCAGGTAATCCTTGCGGTCGAGCATCAAACAAATCGATGCCAATATATTGAATCTCGCCGACTGGACTGTGGCGGACGGCGAGCGAAATCATTCGCTCGGCACGAGTTAGGTTCCCCAGCCCCAATTCCATGATTCGGCGCGGCCGTTGCTTCTGGATGCAGCGGTATAATGCGCGGTTTCCGGCAGGTTGGGAAAACCAGGTCAACCAAAGCGCCCGAATTCGGCTTGCCGCAGCCACGTTTGCCCTCCCTGGCAACAGTAGTTTCCTCGAGCGGAAAGGCACCAGGGGTGCAAAATTGCACGACGAACCTGGTTACGTTCAGCCCGAGGAACCGATAGAAACTTCTATATGCTTCTAGGTCGGCCGATAGAGCATCGAAGGTTTTGCCGGCGTCGATTCGATGGAAAAGCCGCTCTGAATTGCCAAACGGTCTACCCTGAGCGCAGTGAAATTTTCGACTCCGGATGAACGCTGGAATCACGTTCTGTTCACACGCTCATTTGCCAGCAGCCGAGCGGTAATAGTCAATCGACCGCCGCAAGCCTTCTTCAAAGCAGACCTGCGGGTCGTACTTCAGCCACTTGCGCGCCTGCGAAATATCAGCGCGGCTATCTTTGATGTCTCCCGGCCGTTGAGCTTCATGCTTGGGCTTGACTTTGGTCCCCAGCAGCTTATTGAGCAATTCGACCAATTGAGCCAGCCCGACTTGGTCCCCCATCGCGACGTTGAAGACTTTGCCGGAAACCTCGGGCGCTTCGGCCGCCAACAGGTTTGCTTCGACCACATTTGCGACGAAGGTGAAGTCGCGCGATTGGGATCCGTCGCCATAAATCACCGGCGGTTTGCCCTTCAGCAGCAGCGTGATGAATTTGGGAATGACGGCTGAATACTCACCACTTGGATTCTGGCGCGGGCCGAAGACGTTAAAGTATCGAAGTGAAACTGTTTCGACCGCGCCCATCGCCGCGAAGGCGCGGCAATAATACTCGGCCGCCAACTTGGCCGCGCCGTAGGGTGAAATTGGCAGCGGCAGATCGCTTTCGCTCTTGGCCGGCTTGGGCTGGTCGCCGTAAGCACTGCTGGACGCCGCGTAAACCAAGCGCCGCACCCGCGCTTTGCGCGCCGCTTCGAGCAGCACCAGTGTCCCTGTCACGCACGCGGCGTGCGTATCGAGCGGTCGCTCCATGCTCCGCGGCACGGAAGCAAGCGCGGCTTGATGGAAGATGCAATCGACGCCGTTGACGGCACGGGCGACCGTTTGAGCGTCCGTCAGATCGGCTTCAATGAAGTCAATTTTGTCTCGCACGTGGCCGATGTTTTCGAGTTGGCCCGTCGAGAGGTTGTCGAGCACGCGTACTTGGTCGCCGCGAGCGAGCAAGGCATCGACGATATGTGAACCAACAAAACCAGCACCACCGGTAACTAGGACTTTTCGCATGTCTTAAAAATTGGCATATTCCGAACGGCTCATCGGCGGATTTCACAGTTGACGCCGATCAGCAGAGATTACAGCATATCGGCGTCAGATAGCAATTGTCTGATTTGCGAATTTTCGCTGAATCTCGGCTTATTTTTTCCTTGCCAGCAGGGGATGGACTAGCCGAGGATTCTCGTTTTCAGCTCCGTAAGCAGCTTCACGGCACGCCCGATTTCCGCCTGTTGCCGCTCCGGCTCTTGGGGAATCTCACGTTCGATGGTCAGCGGCCCCGCGTAGCCGATTTCTTTGAGCGTTCTCAGATAGTTCTCCATGCCGACATCTCCCTCGCCCAGCGGAACTTCGCGGCCCCATTCTTGACCAGGGTTGGCGGCCCACTTGGCGTCTTTGCAGTGAACGCTCCGGACGTACTGTCCCAGCAGTTTGAGTGCCGCGATTGGCTCGCCACACCCGTAAAGGATCATATTGGCGGGATCAAAATTGATGAATAAATTGTTGCGATCGACGGCATTCAGAAATCGCAGCAGCGCATCGGCCGGTTCTTGACCTGTTTCTAAATGCACCGATTGCGAATTGCCGCGGCAGTGGTCGCACAGATCGCGCGTGAGGTGAATGACCTCTTTGAACCGCGGGTCGCTCGCATCGTGCGGCACAAATCCCAAATGGAGCGCGACGACGCTGCACCCAAGGCGTCGCGCGAAGTCGGCGATCTCTTTCATCTCCACCAGTCGCGCCGCACGAGTTGCTGGTGGAACCAAACCGACGCTACGTTCGACCGTGGGGATATCGGCATAACTCTCCCCCTCGAAACCGCCGAATACGCACGTGAGCGCGATATTCAAATCGCTGAGCCGCTCCAAGAACTTCTGCGCATTTTGCGGCGTGCGAGTGCTCTGATGCGGCGCGTGCAACTGAATCGTCGGAATTTTCAACGCGTTGGCAACTTCCAGCTTGACACCAAGGCCGGCATCGATGCTGGTAAACACGCCGATCGGCCAAGTTTCCATCGCAGTTCCTCATCGTCGAGAGGGAAAGGCGGAAGACGAAAAACATCTGCCGACTATTGCTCAGATCAAGATCGCCAGTTTAGCGCGAAGCGCCAACACTGGCAACCCGCGAATTACGCCGCGAACGCTATATTGCAGAATCCCGCCTTCCAATTTCTTCCTTAGCTCATCTCGATGGTCGGCTTGGAGCCGTCCGGTGTTTCGTCGCTGGCGATGTCAAACCATTCGGGTTTGAAATCGATTCGTGCGCGCTTCTCCGGATCACTCAAGGCAACATTCGAGGTGAGCGCAATGACGGCGTCGCCCAAGGCAACCGAGGGCTTGCACTTCGGTTGATTCTCCTCCGATGGGTTGCGAATGCACCACGCCCAATGCTCGATCTCCTCGGTGTACCCTCGACTGACGGGACCGCTTTCGACCGCCATCTTGCCGACGGCCACGGCACTGCCGCTTTCGGTCGTGTCGAGAACCGGCTTGCCATCTTTTCCCGCCACGACGCCGACGCTGGTTTTTGTTTCGGCGTCTTTATAGAGCATCACATCTTGCTCTTTCAGTAGCACGAGCGTGCCCTCGTCTCCCATGACGACTTCGCCGTAATCGCCGTAACCGTTGCCGTTGATGGAGGAATAAGTGACAACTACCTTTTTGGTCGCATCGGCCACTTCGGTCTTGCTGCCTTCTTTGAAATAGCCTGGGCGCGGAAATTCGAACATGCAATAAACATGGTCTTCGCATTCGCGCTGATTGTCGAGCAGGTGTCGGCCGCCCACCGCCGTTACCGACAACGGCAGCGCTTTCTTGCCAGGTTCGCCCATGGCACTGATGAAAATGCCGGATGCGTCGAGCTGATGACTGCCCAACTCCGCCATCAGGCCCCCGCCGGTGCGTTGCCATAAACGCCAACGAATTAGCTCTTCAAGCGGGCTATATTCATAACCCCATGCAGTCTGCTTCGATTGGTAGCCGAAGTTCTTTGCTGCGGTTTCGCTGATATCGGCCATTTGGGCTTTCAATTGCGCGATTTTGTGCTGAAGCTTGACGATCTCCGCAGCTTTAGCAACCTTCTTCAAATCGGCTTCCGCGCGCTTCAGTTGATCGGCGAGCTTTTTGTCGCTCGGCAACGGCGGCGACCACGTATCGGCTTTCCTGTGCCACTGCGCGCGGATGTGATGAATGTCGCCAATCAATCCTTGTCGAATGCAATCGACGGCGTTGTCGTACAGAATGCTGTAGTGGCGCTGATGGCCGGTGGCCAGCAGCTTGCCTGTTTTTTTGGCGACGCGGCCCATGTCTTTACATTCGGCGACGCTGTGCCCCATCAATTTTTCGGTCAGCACATGCAGGCCGCTGTTCATCGCCAAGATCGCTGCCGGAGCATGTAAGTGCAGCGGCAGCGCGATAATCACTGCTTCAATTCCCAGTTTGTCCTGATCCTTAATCAGATCTTCGTAACTTCCGTAAACTGGCACCTTCTTCCGAGCTTCATCCTCCGACTTCCATCCATACTTGGCCATCAATCCGGTGCGAACCTTCATGGCATTATCGCTCGACCAATCGCCGTGGAATGCACGATGCACATTATAGGGTCGAATATCGGCAATCGCGGCCACCTCGACAAACGACGGGTTCAGCGCGCCAATCAGCACCCCTCCTTCATCCCCCGTCCCAATAAAGCCGATCCGCACCGGCTTGTCGACCTTGGTGTACTTGAAGTACATACCGCCCAGACCGGCGCCAGACACGGCAATCGCTGCGCCAGTGCCCAGCAAAAATTCGCGCCGCGTCAACTCGCTGCCAATGGCTGCTTGAAAGTTTTCTTTGCCGATCTGCTTTTCTTCAGGGGATAGGTTGTTCATGACAATGGTCTCGTATGATCAATCGTCTGTATCTTGCTTGCAGGAGGGAATGCCTGCTCCCACAGCGTATCAATGCGACAGATCGTTCGGCGAAACGATCGCTTCCTACCCAGTGGCTTCATGCCGAACGAAATGGCCGCAACACAACATGGTGAATAAAAAAGTCCAAACCTGCCCAACGGCCCACGCGCGATGTGGCCAGCACGAGCAAGGCAACCAGTTCGACCCACTCGAAGTAGGTTGTTTTCACGGCGTCGGCCGCCCAAAACGGCTGCGATAGCACGACCGAAGCTAAAAACAGCGCCAACGCAATTGCCGACAGACGCGTAAACAATCCTGCGACCAAACATCCACCACCGATCAACAGCAACCAGATCACCGCTGTGTCCATTCGCTTCAATTCCGTCATTGGCGCAGGCAATGCATCGAGCTTGATTTGTTCATCCGTCCGCAGGGCAAGCGCTTCCATGTCGAATGCTTCGCCGAGCGCATGGACTTCGCCCAACCAATCAGCAGGCGTCGATTCAATTTGCTCAGGCGGCAGTTCTCCCGCCGGGCTACCCGCACGCTTCGCATTGCGTGTTTGCATGTTGGGAATCTGATCGGCCCCTGATGCCTGTTGCATTTGCTGATTACGCCACAATTCGTGCCGATAGCGCTTGATGTCGTCGGCAAAGCCGCGGTGCGACCTATCCCCTTCCAGGAGGACGATCAGCTTCTTGTCGTAATTGCTTAGCAACAGATCGAGTTGCCTCTTCTGTTCGTCAGAAAAACCGAAGTGGTTCGCAATTTGATCGCGCCGGGATCCCAAATCATGTAAAATCGCCTCGAACCACTTGCCATAAATCGGCGACTGGGCAGCCTTTGCGACGGCGCGGCTACTCTTGTCGTCGCTTGCCTTGTCAGCATTTTCCGCTGCAGCCGCTTTTCGCTCCTCGGTCTGGAGCCGGTCCAGCGCATCGTCTGCCTCGGCGACGTTCATCGGCGTCAGCAGCGTCCGATAGTAGCCGTGTGGCCCTGGGGCCTTGGCGTGATAAAACTCCGCAAGCGGCCCTTTGGCCGCACGCAAAAACCCCTCGCTAGACCACTTCGGATCGCGCTGGTGGTTGAGGCCTTCTTGGAAAAAGTGCCAGCCAACGACAATGCGCAGCGCCACCATCGCCAGCACGGTCAAGAAACCGATCGTATACGGTCGCGAATTCAGGATTTCCTCTCCCCGGCCAAGATGCCGTCCAACTTCCCTCAATCGAACTTTTTGCGACAAGAAGGAGGCCGAGAGCCGCCAAATGTCAGGTAGGATCGCCTTTTCAAACCAGTTTCATTGTAGCCGGAAATCCCGCCGTCAACCAGCACTGAGGCATTTTAGAATTGGGAGATTGAACTTAAGATTGCGACAGTGAAATCGCGGATCGCGCGGAGTTACGCGGAAATTTCACGATCCGCTCTTGGCGACCCTCGCTCCATAGCCTGATCCGTGTAATCCGCGGCTTAAGCATTGCTCCACAAGCCATCGCCCTTTGCTTCCCTGCCCCATGCGCATCGTCCTCTGCTACCCCGTCGAGACTCAGCACCTCGCCCAAATCCGGGCCGCCATGCCTGCGGCGGAAGTTCACGACGCCGGACAGGAGTATGTCGCGACGGAACTTTTTCACTGCGATATTTTCTGCGGCCACCCAAAAGTTCCCGTCGATTGGGAGGGGATTGTCAAGGCGGGACGGCTCCAATGGATCCAGTCGTCCGCCGCGGGCCTCGATCATTTCCTGTTGCCGTGCGTCGTCGATTCGCCGATCGTCGTCACGAGCGCCTCGGGAGTGCTGGCGGACCAGGTCGCGGAACATACGGTCGCGATGCTAACCGGACTGCTGCGCAGCCTGCCGGTGTTTTTTCGAGCACAGCAGAAAAAAGAATACATCCGCCGTCCGACGCGAGACTTGCATCACAGCACGGTCGGCATCATCGGCCTCGGGGGTGTAGGCCGACGTGTCGCCGAAATTCTCTCGGTCTTCAAAACTCGAATTCTCGCAACCGACGTCTTTCCCATCGACAAGCCACCCTATGTCGCGGAACTGCTTCCAGCGATTCAGCTCGATGAAATGTTGGAGCAGATCGACGTTCTCATTCTGTCCGCGCCGCTCACCGACCAGACTCGGTGGATGATCGACGCGAGTGTTTTGCGAAAACTCAAACCCGGTGCCGTGCTCGCCAACATGGCTCGCGGCAAGTTGGTCGTCGAAGCGGACCTCGTTGACGCCCTCGAATCGGGCCATCTCTTCGGCGCGATTCTCGATGTGGCCGCCGAAGAACCGCTGCCGCCAACCAGCAAGCTCTGGGATCTGCCGAACGTGATTATCACGCCGCACGTCGCCGGCCAAAGCCGATGGCGGATCGACAACATGACCGACTTTTTTTGCGACAATTTGCGGCGGTATCAATCGGGTCAGCCGCTCAGGAATTTAGTTGATAAGCGGCTAGGGTTTCCGATCCGGCAGGCGGCAGGCGGCAGGCAGTAACGGAAAGCTGCACTCCAGCCGCACGATGCTCCCTCGTCAGTCAATCTGATCCGGATCGCGGCTGGGAGCTAAAGCAATTCTTGCAAGCGGATAACAAAGCCGTGCGCGACAAAGTCATCGAGCATCCGCGGCTCAGTTCTTGACCGCCCTGAAACACTAACTCGACAATCGACCGTCAGCGGCCGGCTTGATTGTCGATTCGTTGAACGGATCCCCAGGAATCGCTGCTTGGTTTTTCATTAAATATTGTTCGCGAAACTTCCGATCGCGTCGGCTCGTTACCCACAGCACTAAACACAACAGCGCCAGCAGCGCGGCGATTCCACCGCCGATGATGAATTGCACTTTGGAGTCAGCGTGCCGCGGACGGGAAAGCCACTCGAAGCCGGGGCCAATGATGAGCGGACTGCGGGCGGGAAGGCGGGGATGGAGCGATTCCGCGGCGGCAGAATGGAACGTCCACTGCTTGAAAAAATATCCCGGTACGCGAACGCGCTCTCTGAGCTGTACGCCCATGGGAAATCCGGGCGGAAGTTCGCGCACGCAGGCCGCGATCGGAAAGGTCGTCACCTCGGTCGGAACGGGTCGGCGGCCAGCCGCAATTTCTTTCGCCCTCGTTTCTGGGTCGAGTTGGCCTAAGTCCAGTTGATAATCCAGATCGATAAACACCTGCAGATCGTAGTAATGATCAAATCCAAGCCGCGCGGCCAGTTCGCGGCTAGGAATTTTGACTTCCACGCAGCGATAAACCTGTCCCTCAAAGGCCATTAAATTACCGACGTATTTTTCCGGTTCGAGGGCGAAATAGTACCGCAGATTTGGATTCTTGGCTCGCAATTTCCTCAGCGTTTCTGCAATCTGCGGTTGGTCCGCCTTCGCGGGAATGACGGTCCACTGCTGTCCGCGAGTGGCCGCAAGCAATTGGTCGAGGCTCGCACGACCGACGGCGGCGAGTAACTGATAAAATCCCGCGGCTTCTTCGCCGAAAATAGGGCGGTTTTGGGCAACATGGTCGAGCAGGCCCACATCCATCCGTAGCTTGCCCAAATCGGTTGCCGGATGCCACGCAAGCCGCTGTGCGGCGAAGACGAGTTCGGGCGGCTGATTATCCGTTGATTCATATGCCGCTAGCAATGCTCCGTCAAAACTGATCGCATCCCCTTGCTGCAGATCCTTGGGAATGAACTGCGTCAACAGCACGGCACGTCCGCCGCCGTCGATTGCGACATCGCACCGCCGAACGATAGAGATTTCGAAGCGCTCGGCCAATTGGTCGGGGACTTCAAACACACCGACATCTACCAAACGACCGGCAACGTGAAATAATTCTCCCCGATGCTGATCGCCATCGGCCTCCAATTGAGCTACGCTCACGTCGCGTTTGGTCCAGCGATGAATTTTGGCGGCGGGAAACTGGCTCAAAGCATGTAGCGCCTGCAAAATCGGCTCGGCCAGTTCGGGCGACAGCGACCCGCCAGTTTTGAACCTGGCGAATTGATCGTCGGTCATGCCCAGGGCGGTAAATAATTGACGCGCGCTTTCAATCGGACCCAGATCACTCGAATTCGCTTCCACCGGAGCAGCCGTTCCTTGCAGATCGCCGGCACCGACGGCTTGTGCAAACAGTCGGGCGCTCAGTAACGCGACGGATAGTAGTACAATCCCCGTGAAATAGATCGCCCATCGTTCCATGAAACTCACCGCCGGAGGGCTACCACTCGATTCCTCAAGATTGTTCGCGCGCTAATCGTTGCAGTTGGTCTTCGACCGTTGGTAAATCGGCATCCTGTAGCGCACTGGCCGCCTCGGCCGACATTTCCGCGCGGCGGATGAACGGCCGGCGCATCGTGCGGTTCAACTGCCACATTGCGCCTACCAATGCAATGGCTGTGACGACGGCGATTCCCAGTGTCCACTTCATGCGGGTCTGCAATTTCTCGTTCGCGTCGGCCTTTTCCGCAAGCGCGGCGCCATTCCACGCGACGGTCTTTGCCAGCAGCATCGGCGCTGTCATACCGCCGCCCGCGGCGCTGTAAGCAACTCGCTTGAAGAAGAAACCCGTCAGTTCGACCGGCTCGCGAAGCTTCGTGCCGATGGGAAAGCCGGCGGGCAAATCGAGCGCATAGACAATAAAGGGATTCGTTCCACTGTCTTTGGTGAAAAGCCATAGCTGATAATACTGCGTCAGCCCGCTTTGATTCTTCGGCAACGGGATCGGATGCGCCCGCCGCACGGTGCCGCGAAGATCGACCAGACGGCCGCGATAGACTTCCGGTTGCCGAAATAACTGGACGTAAGTGACTAATCCCAGCGATGCTTGTTTCAATTCCGCGTCGGTCGCGCGGTGCAGCACCTGCAGTAAGTTTAAGCACGCATCCTGGTCGGCCGGCCTCGACGGTGTGTCGTCGCGCACCGATTCGAGATAGTTGGGCATCACGCCGCGGAAATAGCGGTCGTCGATGCGATTATTCTGCTGATTGTTTTCGCGCTGCTCCGGCTCGATCGTAAATGCGCCAAGCGCCGGCAGCGCCGGGCTCGGCGTCGGAAGTCGAGGATCGATTGGTGCCGCGTCCGCCGCCGGATTCTGCGAATCCAACTCCGCAGCCCGCCATCGATCGACCACTCTCAACACGGCGATCGGCGGCAGGCCAATTAACAGTACCCACAGCAACAGTTTTCGCTGTTCTCGCCAGGCAAGGTAATTCGGCGGAGTGCCGGCAGTGCGATGAAATTGAAGCATAACAGTCCGCGGATTTGAATGCTTCGTACTGAACGATGGTAATTATGTACTCGGTGACTTCGCCGTTGACGCCTTTAGCTTCCGCTGCGCATCCAGCGCATGATCGCGCACTTCGGGCAATTCGGAATGCGTCAATACTTCGACGGCTTTCATCGCGTCGGTGATGTCGAGGCTTGGGTTGGCTCGCTTCAGTTCAACGAGATTTCGTAAGCCGTTGATGTTGACCAAAATTCGCTTCCCGTTCTGGGCTTCTTTTTTTTCGTCGCGCGTCGCCAATGCCTGATCGGGATCGAGCATTTCAAGAAGCACCGGTAGCACGACGCCATCTCCGCGACGGGCTAAGAATCCAGCCGCGTTGAATCGCGCATCCACGTGCGGATCGTCGAGCATTGCTTTCAATCGCTCCGCTGCCGCAGCATCGTCCAATTGACCGAGCGCAAAGGCCGCTTCGGTACGCAGTTGGTCGTTGTCCGATCTGGAGGCATCAACGATCGTGGGAACCAAGGTTGGATATTTCTTCGACAGCGAAGGATCGGCTAAGTTCGATGCGATTACCGCCAAGCCTTGCACGGCGGCGCGGCGAACGTCGATTTCCTTTTCATCGCGCTGCGTCGACGCCGCTTTGATCAAAATCGGCAGCGCTTCCGGTACCCGAAACTCACCTAGCGCGCGGCACAGAAAAATCCGCATATTCACGGGCTTCTCGTCCATCCTCCCAGCCGTGATTTCTTCATCGAGTATGGCCGCAAGTTCCGCGGCCTGCTTCGGATTGGCCTTGATCTGATCGCCGGCCTCGCCGTGTAAACTGCCGGCCAAATTCGACGCCGCTTGCCAGCGCATATCGGAGTTGCCGCGCAGTTTTTTAATATACTGTTCGGGATCGTTCCCCATGTTTGCCAGCCAGTGGAACAACAGCCACACGGCGACGATAATGGCCACGATCACGCCAGGAATGACAAATAACTGCACCAGAAAACCAGCGCTTGGCGGTTCCACCGGCGGCAAGGCGTCGTCGGGCAAAAGCGAACTTGGCAGAGGTGTGGTTTCGGACATAGCGAGTAGCGGTAAGAATTTGCAAAAAACGGTGGTAGCGCAATACTTAAGTCTAGATGCCACAAGGTGTGCGTCAACCCGCGGAAGACCTCGGGACTCAGGGCTCAGGGGCAGCAGCCTCTGCCGTCGAAACAGTTTTCTCTCTTTTTCTACACCCTGAACCCTTCCATGCAGTTTCTCGATCTGACCCTCGAAACGGCCGCCGAGAACGTCGCACTCGACGAAGCGCTGCTCGAGTGGGCGGAGCAAGCTGCTCTGCCGACCGAGGTATTGCGATTTTGGGAGCCGTACAGCCTCATCGTCGTCGTAGGCTGTTCATCTCGGGCGGCTGATGAAGTGAAGCTGGATGAGTGTCGGCGGCGCGATGTGCCCGTGCTGCGACGCCCCAGCGGCGGGGCAGCCATCGTCACCGGTGCTGGCTGTTTGATGTACTCCATCGTCTTAAGCTACGAAAAGCGTCCGGAATTACGATCCATCGGCCGTGCTCATCAGTTTGTGCTCGACACCATTGGCACCGCGTTGCAAACGCGCATTGGCGACACGAACATTTGCCGCGCCGGTACGAGCGATTTGGCCATCGCCAACCGCAAATTCTCTGGAAACAGCATCCGCTGCAAACGAACACATCTGCTCTACCACGGCACTTTGCTCTACGATTTCCCGTTGAAGCAGGTCGAATCGTTGCTCCAGATGCCGTCGCGACAGCCGGACTATCGAGCCGGCCGCGGACATCACGATTTTCTGATGAATTTGCCGCTGTCGGTCGCAGCGCTGCGACAAGAAATCAAGGAAGCGTTTAACGCACAGGCCACTCCGATCGATTGGCCGCGCGAACAAACCGCCCAATTGGTGGCGGAAAAATATTGCTGCGATTCGTGGAATCTACGGCTGTGATCCCGGCAACTGAATCCTGATTTGTCGCCGGTTCGTCCGCAACCCGAACGGCGCTTCAACTCGATTAGCCCTGCTAACTTGTTATCCGCGTGATTGGAATCGCTCCATCGCAGGCCACACCAGTTGAAAAGCGGACAGGTCGTTCGCGCTTCCTGGCAATCCGAAGTGATGGAAGCGCCGTCAATGCGATGCTTTTTATTCGCGTGGCAAATAACCATTCACACGGTTCGATGCCGACCGATCTGCCGCGGCACAATGCGGTTGAGAGGACTTGAACCTCCACGGCCTTGCGGCCACAAGCTCCTGAGGCTTGCGCGTCTGCCAATTCCGCCACAACCGCGCGATTGAAAAAGGCAACTAGACTTTATAGGTCGCATTAGATTGCGATTCAAGGGCCGCTTGAAGACGCATGACTGACCAGCGGCCATTTAGTACCGTGGCACCAGCGCATCGATTTCCTGCGACCACAGGTCAATCCCTCCCGCCATGCTTTGGGCCTTCGCAAAGCCGTTTTCGCGTAACCAGCGAGCCACGCGCAGGCTCCGGCCGCCGTGGTGGCAATGGATGACGATCGGCTGATCGCGGTACATCTCCAATTCGCCGATCCGTTCAGTGATTTGGCTCATCGGAATCAGCTTTGCCTGGGCAATGCTCGCCGTGGCATGTTCGTCGGGTTCACGACAATCGACGAAGAAGAAGTCTTCGCAAGCATCGAGCTTTGATTTCACCGTACGAACGTCGATTTCAAGCGGTGCGTCCATCAGCAATAAATCGGTGAGGGGTGGAAAGATGCTCCCATGATACATGATCGAACGCGCCGCGCGCAGTGTCCGTTCGCCGCGACAACATCTCCGCGGACGCGCGAAAAAACTAGCTCCAGAATTGCCACCAGGGTCGGCTAGGTCTGGCGACGGTGCGTACCGAGCCGGCCGCGACGACCTGTTTATGCCGGCCGGCGCTGTCAATCGTGTCCCGCACTTTGGCGCGTGCCATGATGGCGCAAGTCATGTTGGCATTGGTAAGATCGGCCTCTTCGAGATTCGCGCCCGTCAGATTCGCGCCGCTTAAATCGGCGCCGCGCAAATCGGCATGAAACAGGTTGGTACGGTTCAAATTGGCGCGCAGATCGGCCATGCTGACATCGGCGCGCGTGAGATCGGCCCCAGCCAGATTGGCCCCCGTGAGCTTGGCATATCGCATGTTGACGCGCGCCATTCGCGCGTCGGAAAAATCAACGCTGACCAGCGAAGCATCGGTCAAATCGGCGCCCGAGAAAATCGCGCGGGCGGCATTCGCGCCGTCGAGGATGATGCCATTCAGGTTCGCACCCGAAAAGTCGCATTCGCGCAAGTCAGTCTCGCGCAAATCAGAATTCCGCAAGTCCAATTCGCGAAAACAAAATCCCCGTAGACAGGCACCAGAGAATTTAATGCCAGTCAATTTCACGCCATGGAGCGAATCGGCGTCGAGCTGCATCATGACGGCGCCGGTCGCCTTATGTTTGATCTGGATCATGGCCGCACCTGGGCATGTTAGGCCCGAAAAGGGTGCCGGTGCTTCTGATCGAAAGATCCGGGCGAACTGGTCCGTCTCTGTCCCTTCGAGTCCTTAAAGGCAGTGCGAGACTGCTTCTTCTTCTACCTCGACGTAGTTGCAGCGCCAGCCAGGCAATATGCCAAACTTGCACTCCCCACGAGTCTCCCAAAGAGGCTCACCTACGTACCGGACTCGACACCCCGATTATATCACAAGTGGGCGAGGATAATGCAAGAGAGAGTTTGAAGTTCAGGGTATCGGCGAGTCTCGGAATCGAGACTCCATAACATTGGACAGCGGGGATTTGAAGTTCCTTGATGAATGTCGAGAAAGATAGGCCGGTCCCTGAACTCCCAAGCCCGAATACTATCCTCTCCTATCCCCAGCCCATGTACTGCCAGAATACGGCCAGCCACGGGTGAATCCAGGGGTTCCAGATTGGGTATGCAGCCGACATCACGGAAACAGCCAGCAAAAAACATCCTACCGCTCGCCCCCAGCGCCAAGCCGAGAGCCTGTCCGCCGCAGGCAAGATTGCAACTAACCAGAGCGGGGAAAGCCAAAAAATCCAGCGGAAAGCGCTACTTGTGCCGCCATAATTGCGTTCGATCTTGGGCCGCATGATGTAAAACGAGATGCAGACCAAGGTGAGTATGATAGTCATGATTGCCAAGTCTCGCAGACGATAGTCTTTACTCCACCCGAGAAGTAAGACCCCAGGAATCACCAGCAGCCATAGCGGTGTGAGCGAAAAAATGCCGTGGTGGCCAACGAGCAGATGAAAGGCATAATTGCCGCGCGATGCTTCGCCGATATCGAAGCCCGATGGATTACGCCAGTAACTTTGCACCGGATTGTTTGGCTTGCGATCGGTGCGTGTGTACTCGTAATCGTACCAGTTGTTTTCATTGCCGCGGATGGTGACCGTTTTGCCGCTATCGACGGTGATCGTGCCTTCAAATGCGCCGGCAAGCGTGTTCGGGTCTTGGCCTTCGACGCGCGTGTATTCGCGGAAACTGTAGGCCGGCCTGAGCGTTCCGTGTGCGAGCCAATTGGTCATGAAGTAGGGAACAGCCACAACCAGCGCGGCCGGCACAAACGCCAACAGCGTTTGCCGCGGCGCTTTCCAGAGCAATCCCGCTGCGACGACTGCGAATAGCGACAGCGCCGGCAATTCGCAAGCGACCGTTGCTGCCGCAAAGAAGCCACTCCAGGCGAAAAACTTCCAATGACGCTGGCCGTCGTACCAGATGCGGCAAACTGTATAAAGCGTGATGATGGCGCAAACCGCCGCTGGCAAATGGTTATTTATCGCGACGGCAAATGTCGTCAAATAGGTACCAAATGCCGCGGCAGCCAGCACGAAAATACGGCCCCAATCGGTGCGGCCATACCGATCGAGCAAGCTAGCCAGGACAAAAAAGTAGGCCATCATCGGCAAGATATTGACCGCGACGATGATCGAGCGCCCGATTTCATATGGATTCGTTCCCAGCGTCTTACCCGTTACTTGATGAATCACCCAGTAGATTCCCGCATAAACCGTAGACAGCAGCGGCGGTTTGCTGCTGTAGCAATGTGGCTGGCCAGTTCGGTCTTGATGGACGACCATGTCGATCGTGTCCCAACTGGGGTGCGTTTCAGGGTCGGTCACGTATTGATCGATGGCGTACGTCCCTTTTTCCACCAGCGCCCGCATCGTCAACCAACGGCTGCGGTCGTTGGCGCTGAGAAATGGGCGTTGCAACTGCAGCTTGGACTCATTTTTCTTCACTCGATCGGCATTAAGCCGATCTTCGAGCTTGATCACGTCGACGGAATTCAGCGCTAGTACGCGGCCAAGCATGGCGCCGACCGAGAGCGTCACCAAGATTGCGTAGATGCTGCGGCGGAGTCGCGCGCGGGCTTCGTCGTCCGGAGTAAGAATTTGGCTGTTGTTCATAGCGGAGTGCGTTTTTCACGGTCCCCGGTGACAATCCACGGAGAGCATCGTGGGATTGCATTGAATTGGACTCAACCTGCATTCACCATGGTTGCGTTCATGGCAGCGTTTCCTCACGGCGGAGGGTGAGGAGTGCATTGATTGTTTGGCGGGTGTTTTGGCAAATTAATTCGTTCGGCGATGGAGTAAGTATCTGAATCGCGGCCATGGTAGGCGGTGATCAGCTCTGCGAGAAATCCGATCGACATCAATTGGCCGCCTAGCAGCAACGAGGCCACGCTGTACAGCAGTAGCGGCCGGTTATGCAGCGGCTCATACTGGCCTGGATGCAATTGCCCAAGCAGCCAATAGACTGCCAAATAGGTCATTCCGATCAAGCCTAGAAAGAAAAAAATCAAACCAAGCGTTCCCAAAAAATGTTGTGGCCGCTGTCCGAAGCCGGTCAAGAACTTTACGGTGAACAGATCGAGAAATCCCTTCACGATGCGCGTGACCCCGTATTTCGATCGGCCAAATTTGCGGGGGCGATGATTGATTTCCAACTCGCCGACGCGATAGCCTCGCGCGTGAGCCAGCACCGGCACAAAGCGGTGCAATTCGCCATACAGCCGCACTTCGTCAAAAATCTCGCGGCGGTAGCTTTTCATGCCACAATTATGATCGTGCAGATCGACGCCCGTGAGCCAGCTTACGAGCCAATTGAAAACACGCGAAGGGCCGACTTTGTGCCACGGGTCGTGGCGCACTCGTTTCCAGCCGCTCACGACGTCGCAACCCTCCTCCATTTTTGCCAGAAATCGAGGGATTTCGTGGGGATCGTCCTGCAGGTCGGCGTCGAGCGTCATCACCAGCTCGCCGCGAGCGGCTCGAAAGCCGGCATTGAGCGCCGCGGCTTTGCCAAAGTTGCGACGAAAGCGGATGGCGCGAACTCGGTTGTCGTCCGCCGCTAACCGCTTGATGACCTCCCACGAATGGTCGGTCGAGCCGTCATTGATGAAGACGAATTCAGCCGCATAGCCATTGGCCGTCGCCACTTCGCACAACTCGCCATATAGCGCCGTCAGGCTTTCGGCTTCATCGCGGACGGGAATGACGATCGAGAGCATTCGTGTTGGCGGTCGGTATGCGGACGTGGGTGGACGCGACACGATAGGCTGCCATTGCGGCTCGCTTCATAAGGATACACGAAGCCGCCGAATAATTCATCTGGGTGGGGCAGGCTTTATTCCATACAGAATGGCCGAGGCGAGCACTTCCGCTATAAACCATATAAGTCGTAGCACGATCACCGCGATGAGGGCCGCAGTGTCGCCGTTGCCAGGCGAAATCTCATTCAATCGTGGGGCCAAGAGTTCCAATAAAACTACCTCGCGGACGCCAAAGCCCGCCGGGAGCATCGATACAAATCCCAAGACGACAGCGAGCGCGGTAACCGCCGTGCATAGCGGCAGCATGGCGAACAGTTCGGCGTTTGCAACGCCAATTGCTCGCAGTGCGGCCCACAAACTTGCACCACCGAAAAACCATCCGACGCCAATCGTTGCCCAGCCGCGCAACAGCAACTTCGCCGACAAGCGAATCGGCTCGGCTGTCAAATCAGGCTCCGTGCGCGCAATCCGTGTCAGCCGCAGCAATCGACTGAACGCCGGCGGCAAGGTTGGCAATCCGACGATCGCGGCCAGCCCCAGCGAAGCAAAAATCAGACCGGTCGATTCGTGCCGCATCACCACTAAAAGCATCGCGGCCAGCACGGCGCCGCAGGCCATCGTAGTGAACGTCTCATAAAACACGGCAACCACAGCCATCACTGGCTTGACGCTGAGGCCGCGGATCAAGCCAGACCTCAGGACGACGACCATCGCCTTGCCTGGCACATATTTGCCGAGATGACCGATGAAGTACGCGCGCAGCGCGGCGAATGCGGCAACGCGCGGTCCGAGACCCTGAAGCACGCCGCGCCAAAACCAGCCACACGGAAGCTGGCTCAACAAATACAGCGCGCCACTCAGGATGGCCCAGCCGATTTGGAGTTGCTGAAGCTGCCAGCCGTTGTGGCGCAAGTCGGCCAGCGCCTTTGCAATCGTGCGATGCCCGCCCCAGACGACAATCGCCAGAATCGCGAGCTTGGCGAGCCAAACCAAATTGCGGCGTATTGAAGCGGGCATGCAGCGCGGTTGCATCAAAGCAGGGTAAGAACCGGTGCGTTCTAGTGTACCCTTCGCGGCACAGGTAGGATAACGGGTGCTCTGGGCGGGGCGGGCGAAAGTCGTTTAGAATGTTTCGTCAAATGACACCCCCCAAGACGAATCCTCCGCCATCGCATGCTCCCACCGCGGTATCGCGGATTGTCTCGCTCGTCGTGCTGCTGGCGCTGATAGCGCTCTTTGGCGGCTTGTTTTACATGGTTGTGGCGAGGTTTATCGTGCCGCTGTTCTTGGCGGCAATGCTCACCGTGCTGTTTCGGCCGATGCATCAGTGGATCATCAGCAAGTGCGGCAGATACGATCGTATCGCCGCCGGCGTTACCACAGCGGCCATTCTATTGATCGTGCTGCTGCCCACAGCCGGCATCATCTACAAAGCCGCGAGTGACGCAGTCCACTTGGTGCATGGTCCGGGAGAATTTCACTTCAACGATAAATTCGACAATTTCGTAGCGATGATCAACAGCCAGTTCGGCTTGCAACTCGACCCAGGAGCCGTGCGGCACGACGTGACCGAAAAAATCAACACTTGGCTGGGGCCGATCGCCGCCCGCGCGCCGGGGTTTGTGTTCGATTTCATTCTCGGATTCTTCGTTCATGTGCTGGCGCTGTACTACTTTTTGGCCGACGGCCGCGAATTCATGGCCACGCTGATGCGACTAATTCCGCTCGATGCAAACTATCAGCAGCGACTGGTAGGCGAGTTTGAAGAAGTCAGTCGCGCGGTCGTGGCAGCCCATTTGCTCGCCGGGTTGGCTCAATCGATCTTGGCCGGTATCGGCTTTTATTTCTGTGGGTTGGGTTCGGTCTTTTTGCTCATGCTGCTGACGTTTCTAGGCTCGATGATTCCATTCGTCGGAGCAGCCTCCGTTTGGATCAGTGCGGCACTGTGGCTGTTTTTCGTGGAAAACAGGCACCTGGCCGGAATTCTGCTCGCGCTCTACGGCGTGAGCATCATTTCGATGGTCGATAATGTCCTCAAACCGATCGTCCTGCACGGCCGCTCGAAATTGAACCCGCTATTGGCTGTGTTGAGTGTACTCGGCGGAGTCCAGGCGCTCGGCCCCATTGGCATCTTCGTCGGGCCGATGGCCGTGGCCTTTTTGCAGGCCGGGTTGAATATGCTGCACGGCGAGCTGACGGCAATGCGCGAGGTAATTGAATGAGTTACGATCTGAGTTCGTCCAAGACGTTGGCATCCTAAGGCGGATGATACCGCCGTCGGATCGGACTTGAACCTAGAGAAGCTGGCTGCGCTGGTCGTGTCCCGCAGGGCGGGCGCTTTTGCCGGGAAGCGGCAGGATGTCCGCAATCGAGTTCAGCCGCGCGAAGGATAACTGCGACCGCAACCTGGGGCAGCTTTGTCGTGGATCATTGCGATTGCGCTCAACCACCTTCGATTTGGGCAAGTCCTTAACACGCGCGATTCCCTCAGGACCGATCCGGCGCAAATTCTCCCGGCCCCGGCATGGCTCATCCTGGTTGGTGAAAAATCGGCCTGGAAAAATAGGCAGTGCCGCTTGGCGTGGTACTAGCAATCCCCTGCCATGCTGGTACAGACTCAATAATCTCGACCATTGACGAGCTAATTTGAACGACCGAGGCGCAGAATTGCGTGAAGGTGCCGAAAGGGAAGGGAGAGCAAATGGTCGCAGGTCTGCATTGTTTTCGAAAAATACGCAGATTTTGCGATCCAATTTTCCCCATTCGAATTTTTTGAAACATTTTTGAAGCGGTTTGGTCATCCCGCTCCCTCTCGGTTGCGGCAGGGGGACGCAATTCGCATGAGCGATCGGTGGCGAAATGGTGATGTGCTCAGGTGAGGTCCAGACGAAATAGTTGCGTTTCGCCGGAATTCCTGGAATGATAGATGGGTGACGCCCGTCGCGGTAGACTGGAACAGACTTCATAGGCAAAACCCGTGGCACAGGCAAGAATCCCCGTACCGCCGTCGCTTCCAACTCCGCCACCGATGCCGTTGGCAATGGCCGCGCAGCCGATCGAGGCGCATTCGTGCCGGACGCAAGTTTCTTCGTTTGCCACTTCTTTCGGAGTTCACTGTCTGGCGATCATTCTGCTTGGGCTGTACACCTATCGCGAGCACCTGGTTGGCAATCGTGGCTCGGGCGAAGTTGCACTGGCTTGGCAGGAATCGAGCGGCGAAGAATTGTTCGACCTCGATACCGGCGCTCGCTCCGGTGAAGCCGAATTGACGGTCAATATCGAAGCGCCTCAAGCAGCGCCCGAATGGAGTACGGCCGCCACCGAACGCTTCTCGGAGTTGTCGTCGTCACTCCCTGAATTGAAGATCGAACTGCCCGGCGCTGGGAAATCGTCGAAATCTGCGGCGGCTTTGAGTGGACTGTTGGGTTCTGGCAGTGCCGACTCTGGCGAGGGCATGGGATTAGGCAAAGGTCATGGCTATGGAAGAACACAGTTCTTCGGCATCGAGGCGGAAGGCAATAGCTTCATCTATGTCTTCGACCGCTCGCTAAGTATGACCAGCTACGACAGCGTCCCATTGCGGGCCGCCAAAATGGAGTTGCTCTCTAGCGTCGAGCACTTGCAAGAGCGACAGCAGTTCTACACCGTGTTTTACAATCACGAGCCGTGGATGTATGAGCTGCCGGGCCTCTCGCGCGGCAGGCTGCAATTTGCCACACCGGAAAATAAGGGCCTGTTTCGAGATTTTGTCTACCGATTGCAGGCCGATGGCGGGACGCACCATCTGACGGCTCTGGAAATCGCAATCCGCAAAAGGCCCGATGTGATCTATTTGCTCACGGACGGAGAGCCGCAGGACGATCTGACTCGGGCGGAATTGCAAAAACTTACTCGCATGAATAGCGGTGGCGCATCGATCCACGTAATTCAATTCACGCTTGAGCCGAGGCCAGAAAGCACGCTCGTGCAACTGGCAAAGCTCAACCGCGGCAAGCATCGGTTCGTCAATATCCGGCGGCTGGTCGATCGGCTCGCGGAAGCGGCAAATCCGATGTAGTTTCGTGGCGGCTCATTCGAAGAATCGGTCGATCCGGACGATCGCAATGTCCGAATAGTTTTGATGAATGGAGAAACGAGAGCAAAAAAGAAGTGGATCGCCAGCAGTTTGCGGAGTCTCTCTCTCCCATTTTCCCCATCCCCCTATCTTCGATTGTTTCGCTTGGACCTTTCAATGGTTCTGGTGGATCGAATCGGCTAGATGCCCTCAGCCGCGCAACGCGGTACAATAACACCGGGAGACAAACGTTTTTTTCAGGGAGGGGATCATGGCTGGCAGTTTTTCTCGGCGCAACTTTGTCCAGCGGGCCGCGGCAGGCGGAGCCTTGGCCGGCTTGGGCGATTTTGGATTTCTCTCGAAGCTCAAACCGCTGGCGGCGGCGGAGACCAAGCTGCCGGCGGGCAGTGTGCAGTTTCGGCCGGAAATTGAACCCGTTGTACGACTGCTCGAAGAGACGCCGCGCGAATCGCTGCTGGAAGAAGTCGGCGCCCGGATTCGACACGGACTCGATTACCGCGATTTATTGGCCGCGCTGCTGCTGGCGGGTATACGCAATGTTGAGCCGCGTCCATCGGTCGGATTTAAGTTTCATGCCGTGCTGGTGGTAAACTCGGCTCACGTGGCGAGTATGTCGTCGCCGGCCGATCATCGTTGGCTGCCAATTTTCTGGGCGATCGATCATTTCAAGGCAGCGCAGCACGAAGAGCAAGAACGCAAATCGCCCCCCTACACGATGCCGGCGGTCGATGAATCAAAACTGCCGACGGCCGGCAAAGCACGCAAAGCGTTCATTGCGGCGATGGATGCCTGGGACGAGGCTCCTGCCGATGCGGCAGCCGCGGCATTGGCCCGCACGGCCGGCACGGCCGGAGCGTTTGAATTGTTGTTCCGCTATGGTTGTCGCGATTTTCGCTCGATCGGGCACAAAGCAATCTACACGTCGAACAGTTGGCGGACGCTCGCTTGCATTGGTCCCGAACACGCCGAACCGATCGTTCGCTCGCTCGCCTATGCAATGCTCAATCGCGAGGGAGATCGGCCCAACGACGATGCGCCGGCCGATCGGCCGATCAAACTCAACCGCGAACTGGCGGCAATGTTTCCCGCCGATTGGCGCGACGGCAAGCTGGACGACGCGGCGACCGCCGAGATGCTGGATGCCTTGCGCACCGGCAGCGACGAGGACGCCTGCAAACTCGTCGCTGAATTGCTCGGCCGTGGCATCGCGCCGCAATCGGTGTGGGACGCCTTGTTCGTTGGCGCAGGGGAACTGCTGATGCGTCAACCGGGCATCGTCGCCCTGCATGCGGTGACTTCGACCAATGCGCTGCATTTCGCGTTTGAGACGGCGGCCGACGACGAAACACGCCGCTTGTTGCTGCTGCAGAATGCCGCGTTTTTGCCGCTGTTTCGCGCAGCAATGACCCGTCGCGGAAAAATCGCCGATGGCCGCCTCGATCAACTGGAAGCGAACCCCGCGGATTCGGCGGCGGATGCGCCGCAAGTGATCGAGAGCATTTTCTCTGACGTGGGCGGCGACAGCGCGATGGCTGCCCGCAAAGTGCTGGGTTTCCTCGAAGCCGGCGGCGATCCTCAGCAATTCATCGACGCGGCCCGACTGCTCGTGTTCCTCAAAGGTACCAACGCGCACGACTACAAATTCAGCTCGGCGATCTTGGAAGATTTTTACCGCGTCTCACCGAATTGGCGAAACCGTTACCTTGCGTCGAGCGTATTCAACCTGCGAGGTTCGAAGTCTCGCGACAATGCGCTGGTGCAGCGCACCCGCACGGCGCTCAAAGCCTGACGAGCTGCAACGGTTGAATCGTCCAGGATTTGCCATATAACCCATGGATGGGGTTATGAGTTGTGCTTGCCGTGAACGTCGGGTCGCCACGCACTGCCTGCTTGCAACGGGCATCAGATGCCGATCCCCCATCAACGGGGGAATTTACTAGCGCCACAGAACCATGCTGCTGCCGATGCGCGGCGTTGTCGAGTAGGGTGAGACCGCCCGACTGCGATTCCATTCAAATGTGGATTTCCCCATTCGTAGTTCCGTTTGCTCCGAAGGTTCCGCTTAAGCCCGTCCCGCCCGCCCAAATTGCGGTCTAGCGCCGCAACTGCTTTTGACTCTCCCGTGCCTGCTGACAACCTAGGTTTGGTCAGGAGCCAGGAATTCTGCCGTCCTGAGGTGACCGGCGCGCCGTGTGCCGTCATCTCAACAAAGACCACCGATACGCAGGCAGCGGACCATGAAAAACTCCGAAACCAACGAGCCGGCCGTATTCGACCTTGAAGCCCTGATGGACCGGTGTCTCCACAACCGGAACCTCGTCGATCGCGTCTTGACGAAGTTTACTAACCAGGTCGATGCCGATCTGGCGGAACTCGAGCAAACCATGACCGCCGGCAGCGCACCGGACGTGGCCAGGCTTGCCCACCGCATCAAGGGAATGACTGCCAGCATTGAAGCCCGCGCAATGTGCGCATCGGCGTCGTGCTGTGAACGCGCCGCCATGGCCGCCGCTACCGAAGAGTTTCCCGCGCGGCTCGCTTGCCTTCGAACCGAGCGCAAGCGGTTGTTTGTCGCGATCGAGAACACCCAACAAGAGCAGCTTGCCCTGAGTGATTAGCCATTTGTAATTCGCATCCAAGGCTTCCCAGCAAGGTTCAATACCCAACCATTTTGGACCCGAACACTCACATGCCATGCGCGTCTTAATCGTGGACGACGATCCAGTGACCCTGGAAATTCTCGTCGAAAACCTCCGCCAATTCGAATACGACGTGGTTTCGGCCAGCGACGGCCGAGAGGCGTTCGAACTGATTCGCACCGGTCAGTTCCGGCTGGTGGTGTCCGATTGGCAGATGCCGCATATGAGCGGACTCGATTTGTGCCGCGAAATTCGCCGCCGCAACTGGAGCGGCTACATATATTTCATCTTGCTGACCACGCACGGCGGCGTGGAAAACGTGGTCTGTGGACTCGATGCAGGCGCCGACGATTTCCTCACTAAGCCGTTTCATCCGGAAGAACTTCGGACGAGGCTGCGCACCGGCGAGCGAATTTTGTCGTTGGAAAGCCGCGATCTGATGATCTTCGCGATGGCGAAACTTGCCGAATCGCGCGACCGCGATACGGGCAAGCATCTCGAACGAATGCGGGAATACAGCCGCATCCTGGCCGACGAACTCTCGCGCTGGCCGAAATATGCCGACACCATCGACGGCGATTATGTGCAGCGAATCTATTTGACCAGTCCGTTGCACGACATCGGCAAAGTCGGCGTCCCCGACGCCGTGCTGCTGAAGCCAGGACGTCTGACGCCCGAGGAATTCGACATCATGAAGCGCCACACGCTGCTGGGTGGCGAAACGTTACGATCGGTCGCGATGGCGCGCCCAGAAGCCCAATTCCTTTCGATGGCCTACGACATCGCCATCGCCCACCACGAACGCTACGACGGCGGCGGCTACCCGAAAGGGTTGCGCGGCGAAGAAATTCCATTGTCGGCGCGGATTGTCGCATTGGCCGACGTGTACGATGCGCTCACCAGCAAGCGGATTTATAAGCCCGCGTATAGCCATTCGGCCGCTCGCTCGATCATCCTCAATGGCGCCACCACCCAATTCGACCCCGACGTGGTTCAGGCCTTCCAAAACCGCGAAGCCGAATTCATGGACATCATCGGCAATTTCAAAGATTCGCCCGGCGAACAAGCGGCAACCAGCGAAGAAGTCGCCGTCGAAGCTGAAGCCGTTTCGGCAAATTGATGGCGCCACGCGGTCGGAAACGTCGCGGGAATCATGCGGCCGGCTGCCGCAGGTCGAAATTGGTCGGAGACAACTGGTGCCCCATGTCCTGGTCTAGCGTTTGAGCGCGCGAGTTGCGGTCGATGTTGAAGGCTGCGCTTCCAGCGCCTTCGTGGTCGCTGTCTTAAGCGGCACGGCGGCCGTCTCCGGTACGTCGGGTTGGTACTGCTCGGTAAATCGGCCGAGGTAATGTAGGCTGCTGTCGTTGCCCTGAAAGCCCAGCACTCGCTCGTCGAGATCGATTTGTTGCGACAACACCCGGCCAGCGTCGATGTCGAAGCGGATCGTACCCTTGGTCAGTCGTTGCACAAGCTGCGATTGCACTTTGGGATCGTGGACTGGCGTGAGAATCTGCGTGGCGACGGAGATGGTGGCCACGCCGCTAGCGACTTTTTCCAGCGCGTAGTGTTGTCGCGTTTTGATGAGTTTTTTCTCGCCCGCTTCGAGCGACACCACGATATCGACCGGCTCGTTCCATTCCTCGCCCACCGCGATCGGATCGGCCGGCAGCGGCGTGAGCATTTGGCTTTGAGCGTCGATTTGCGCATTGGCGCGTTTTTCAATTCTCTTGGTAATTCTTCCCGAACGGTCGATCGTGACGTCGGCCAGCGGCACGCCAACCAGCTTGGCCACTTGCTGGAACTGTGGCGGAGCGTGCTTGTCGGTCTGGCTGTTGTAGGTGACTTCCTGACGACCAGTGACCTTTTGGAGCATATTCACGCTCTCGACGGAATGCTCGAAAGTAATCTCTCCCTGCGGATCGACACCGACGATTTTCCAGACCTTGACCGAACCGCTTACCGTTTCGGCAACCTGCGTACTGCCGGCGATCGTCGTATCGAGCCGCACTTGCTGCAGCACCTTGGTGCGGATGGTTTCGCCAGGCTTGAATTGATAAGCGAGCGCATACTTAGGGGCATCCGGAGAAGCGGCCGAGGTCGATTCGTCGGCAAAGGCGGATTGCGTTGCAATCCAAGCCACAGCAGCGAGGCAGAATCCGACGCACGAAGCACGCGGCACAAAAAAGAACGCTGCTCCATCGTTCAAACCAGAACGTATTCTCTGGGATAAAACTCTAGCATTGCGAGCTAGATTCGGATTTGGGATTACAAATATCGGATTTTGATTCATCTCGACTCCTTTCGAGACTGGAGGTGAACGGGTCGGGGAAGGGATTCACCTTCTACATGGGCGATTTCATTCGTTGAGATTTCAGACTTCAGATCCAATCGCCCTCAGCGGCCGTCGGCATAACGCAGCCGCCCGCCCCAGCCGAGCTTTTCTCGCAGCGTACGATAGTAGTTGTGGCCGGCGACCTCAATCAATTTGAATTTCTGCTCGGCGCGCTGTACGCGAACGCGATCGTGCGGCTTCAGCCGGCCAACCAAGCGGCCGTCGACGACGACCGAGGTTCCCTCATGTGGCTCGGCGACGACCATTTCATACACTCGGTCGGCTGAATCGACGACCGGACGATTCGTTAGCGTGGGTGGACTGATCGGCGAGATGACGAAGGCTTCGAGATCTTTTCGCAATATCGGTCCACCCGCCGACAGGTTGTGGGCCGTCGAACCGACCGGCGTACTGACGATCAAACCGTCGCAACTATAGGTCGTGACCAATTCTGCGTCAACGTAAAGTTGCACTTCGAGCAGTGAAAATGGAGCGCCGGTCTGGATCGTCGCTTCGTTCAGTCCGAGCAGTTGAGAGGCAATTTTCTCGCCGCGGAGAAGCGTGAAATCGAACATCAAGTGTTCGACCGTGTGGTAGTCCCCCGCCGCGACCTGGGGTAGCACTTGCAGCATTTCGTCAGGCGTCAGATCGGCCAGGAAGCCCAGTTTACCCAGATTGACTCCAAGGACAGGAAGCTGGCGATTGCCCATTTGATGGGCGGCTCGCAAAATTGAGCCATCCCCCCCCATGACGATCGAGAAGTCGGCTTCGACGGTCGAGAGGTCGGCCGCAAAGGTTTCATCGTACAAGACGACGTCGGCGATACGCTCGATCGATGGTCGAAGCCGCGCGGCTTCTGCGGCGATCTGAGGCCGCTGAGTATAGGCGAGGACGAGCACGCGGGGACGAGAACTCACGGCGAATTATCCAAAAAAGCTCAGGTTATGCGATGCACAGCAGCATACACGATGACACCCCAGACGATTCGTATCCCGTTCAGGTCAATTGACGATTGCAATTTTCGCATGGTCGTGATCGCAATGTTCATTCGACTCGTGCTGGGTCGTGCGAGACTCGCACCGATTTTCGATCGCTGATTGCCGCCGGCAAGTGTGCGTAGCCTTGCCAGGTAACGTTGTATTTTGCGAACCTCGGTTCGTCAGTTCACGGTCCGGCGGATTTTTCGACCGTTGCCATGCTGGAGTTATCTGGATCACGGCGATGCGACGCTAGCTGACGCGGCGATGGACCGATTCGACGGCGATGCCCGCGCGCTCCGCGAGTACGCGGCATTTACAAGCGATGCCCGCAGGATCGAGGTGGAGATCGGCAAGCAGTTCGCCCCGCTCGCCGTGCTCGATGTAACGATCGGGAATGCCGAGTCGGGCGACGTGCGACGTGTTCAGGCCGGCGTCGGAGGCTGCCTCGAGGACGGCGCTGCCAAAACCGGTCATCAGCGCGCCTTCTTCGACCGTCAGCACGAACGGACTGGTTTCGATGGCTTTGAAAATGACTTCGGTGTCCAGAGGCTTGATAAAGCGGGCGTTGATGACGCCGACGTCTAGCCCTTGCTCTTGGAGCGTCGCGGCGGCTTTCATACAGTTCGACAGTAGCGTGCCGCAGGCGAGAATCACGCCGTCGCGACCCCACTCAAAAACTTCAGCCCGGCCAAGTTCGACCGGCGCACGGTCGCCAGGAACCAATGCGCCGGCGTCTTCGGCATTGGACTTCGGATAGCGAATGGAAGTCGGACCTGGGAACGCGAGAGCTAGCTCGAGCATTTCCGGCAAATCGCTTGCGTCGCCAGGAGCCATCACGACCATATTGGGAAACAGTCGCATGTAGCCAATATCGAAGCCGCCGTGATGCGTCGGGCCATCCGGGCCAGTCAGGCCCGCGCGATCGAGCATGAACGTCACCGGCAAGTTTTGCAGTGAAACTTCTTGGAACACCTGGTCGAAGCTGCGCTGCAGGAACGTACTATAAATATCCACGATCGGCCTCATGCCGACTTTCGCCTGTCCGGCCGCGAATGCAACCGCGTGCGATTCGCAAATGCCCGTGTCGAAAAAGCGATCGGGGAACGCTTCGCGAATCGGTTCGAGTTTATTGCCTTGGCACATTGCCGCGGTCAACACGGTAACGCGCGGGTTTTTTGTCATCTGGTCGTAGATTGCGCGGCTGGCAATGTCCGTGTAGGCACTCGTTGAAGTTGATTGAATCGTGATGACCGTTTCCTTGGCTCGTTGAAACGGCGCAGGGGTATGGAAATAGACGGGATCGGCTGCCGCGGGCTGAAAGCCGTGCCCTTTTTCGGTGACAACATGCAACAAGACGGGGCCTTCGACGTCCTTCACCATTTTCAGATAGCGACGCAGCGCCGGGATATTGTGGCCATCGACGGGACCGACGTAGCGGAAGCCCATCTCTTCCAAGAGCATGCCGCCGTGGAGCCCGGCTTTCACCGATTCTTTAATTTGCCAGAGCAACTTTTCAACCGGATCGCCGACAACCGGCATTTTGTTCAAGATGCTGACCACGGACGACTTCAGCCCAGTGTAGGAGCGGTTCATTCGCAGCCGGTCCAAGTATTCTGCGACGCCGCCGACGCGTGGGCAGATCGACATCTTGTTGTCATTCAAAATGACTAACAGCTTCTTCTTCAGGCCGCCAGCATTGTTCATCGCCTCAAAAACGATGCCCGACGGAAACGCGCCATCGCCAATCACGGCCACGCTATGCCGTTCGGGCCGTCCCAGCAGGTCGTCGCCGCTCTTCAAACCCAGCGCTGTCGAAATGCTACTGCCCGCATGGCCCGTCATAAACAGGTCGTAGGCGCTCTCGTTCGGATTCGGGTAGCCCATCAAGCCACCTTTCATCCGAATCGTATCAAATTGCTCGTATCGTCCCGTAATCAGTTTATGGGGATAGATCTGGTGACCCGTATCCCAGATCAACCGGTCGCGGCTGAAGTCGAACACCGTGTGCAACGCAAGACACAACTCCACGACGCCGAGGTTGGACGCAAAATGCGCCGTCCGGCTCGTCACCAAATTGCACAGCACCTCGCGCATCTCATGCGCAAGCTTTTCCAACTGAACTTCGGTCAGCTCTTGCAGATCGAGCGGTGATTTGATTTCAGCGAGCAAAGTTCGGTCGCTCATTTAGTGCTTCCTTTCGACGACATAGCGAGCCAAGGCGTCCAGCCCAGCCCGTTGTTCACCTAACGGTTCCAGCGCCGCGCAGGCCTCATCAATGAGACGCATCGCCCGACGCCGACTTTCTTCAACCCCGAGCAAGCCGGGAAACGTGAGCTTGCCGTGTTCGGAGTCTTTTCCCACGCGCTTGCCCAGGGCGGTTTCGTCCCCTTCCACGTCGAGCAAGTCGTCGGCAATTTGAAATGCCAGACCGATCTTGCGGCCGTACCGCTCCAGAGCAGCCTGCTGGTCCACGCCGGCCCCGGCCGTCAAACCGCCTAATTGCAATGATACCATGAACATCGCCCCGGTTTTCCGGCGGTGGATGGCTTCCAACGTCTGGAGTTCTTCCGCCAGAAATTCAACCGCTAAATCGTCGGCTTGACCACCGACGAGATTTTCCGCTCCAGCCGCGGTCGCCAAGGAACTGCAGCATTTTGCGGCAACTTCTGGCGGGGAAACACCCTTGGCCAGCACGTCGAATGCCAAAGTCAGCATCGCATCGCCAGCCAGAATGGCCACCGCTTCGCCGAATGCTTTATGACAGGTCGGGCGGCCGCGCCGGAGATCGTCGTCGTCCATGGCAGGCAGGTCGTCGTGGACCAACGAATAGGCGTGGATCATTTCGACCGCGCAGGCGGCAGGCATGGCCGCTTCCCAGTGGCCGCCACAGGCTTCGGCCGCCAGCAGCACCAGCGTCGGCCGCAGACGCTTGCCGGGAGCGAGCAGGCTGTAGCGAATTGCGTCACGCAATTGCCGCGGGCAATCGGCCGAGAATTCGGTATAGGCGTCGAGCGCAGCATCGATCCGCCGCCGCGCGGTCATCAATTGTTCGGATAACACCGCGGAGCTACACAAGATCATTGAGGTCTAGGTGACTGGGGCGTTGAAGGGGCCGGGAGTCGGTGCGGGTTTCGCTTACATTTGTTGGACGGCTCATCTGCCGCACCGACTCCCGACCCCTTTTGCTCAAACACCGTGGTTTATTCTAAAACAGTGCGCCAGGCTCGTCTATCTCGCCACTAGGCGGTTCGGCGGCGTCCTGCTTCCGAGATTTTCCCCCGCGCCGCGAGCGGGGAACTTCATATTCGTTGGCGGCAATCGTCGCCTGGTCGTCGAACGGTTGCGTGATGGGATTGCCAGCGGCATCGACGCCGGTGAGCAGCTCGATCCGCCGCTCGGCATTTTCCAACAGATGGAAACATTGCTTGAGTAGCTTGATGCCAGCTTCATACCGAGTGAGGGACTCGGCCAGATCGAGTTTGCCATCCTCCAAATTGTTGACGATTCGTTCGAGCTCAGCGAGCGCTCCCTCGAACGATGGAGCATCGGCCGATGGCGAGATTTGATTGGGTTCCGACAAAGCTACACTCCAGCATTTCTGCGAACCGTCAATGATCGATGATCGAGGTTCATCCAACTCTTCTCCGCGCCCTACCCGTTAGACGATTTCTATCCATCCGCGGCTTCCTGACGTTTGAGGATGGCTCGATCAATTCTATTCGACCCGTTCAACTTTGCTCACGGTCGCGCCGCGGGCAAATCGAGAATGGATATGTTCGCCAACCCTCAGTTGCGATGCATCCGTGATCGGCTTCCCGTCGCTGGCGCGTGTCGTCAAGCTGTAACCGCGGGCGAGGACGCCCAGCGGGCTTAGCGACTCCAAGCGTCCGGCCAGTACGGCGGCCGAGTGCTTGAAACGATCGATCGCCACGCCAATCGCTCGGCCAGCCCGCGTTTGCAGTTGCTCCAATTGTTGCGCATGTTCATGGATTCGGTCAAATGGGCGACGGAACGGACGGCGAGATTCTAGCCACTCCAGGCGCTGGCGCGCCTCGTTAGCGCGTCTGCGCAAGGCTGCTAGCAGGCGACTTTGACGGTCGCGCAAGCTGGCGCGGATATCGTCGGCCGAGGGAACGACGATTTCGGCGGCTTCACTGGGCGTCAGTGCGCGTCGATCGGCCACCAAATCGGCGAGCGTGACGTCGATTTCGTGCCCCACCGCCGAGACAACGGGAATCCGCGAAGCGTGAATCGCGCGGACGACGATCTCTTCGTTGAACGACCAAAGATCTTCGAGGCTCCCTCCGCCCCGGCCGACGACGAGGACGTCGATCGGCGTGGCGAGCCGATTAACCTTCGCAATTGCGGCAGCAACCTCTTCCGCCGCGCCCGGCCCTTGAACGCGCGCCGGCACGACAAGCACGTGAATTCCTTTCCAGCGGCGGCGCACGACTTCGAGAAAATCTCGAACGGCCGCGCCGGTGGGACTGGTGACAAAGGCGATTCGCTGGGGAAACGCCGGCAGCGGGCGCTTTCTTTCCGTGGCGAACAAGCCTTCGGCGGCGAGTTTTTCGCGCAGTTGGCGGAATTTCAGTTCGAGCGCGCCGAGGCCCTTCAAGTGCAGTTCATCGACGATCAGTTTGTATTCGCCGCGCGGAGAGTACAGGTCGAGATGCCCGCGGATGACGACTTGCATGCCGTCGTGTAATTCAGTGCGGAGTTTTAGCGCGGTATTTTTCCAAATCACTCCGCGAAGCTGCGAATGCTCATCCTTCAGCGTCAAGTAACAATGCCCCGATGGACTGTGTCGGCTGAAGTTCGAGATTTCGCCAGTGATCCAGACGACGGGGAATGCCTGCTCGAGCAGTTCTTTCAGAACGTCGGTGAACTGCGAGACGGTGAGAACCGGCAGCGCGTCGGCGCGGGATGGGGGATTGGAAGCCACGATGGTGCGAGATTACGTGTTAGTGCGGTCGGGTCCTTTCATCAATTTGGCATGAAGGGGAGAACGGGTGAAGGGGTGAACGGGTGAGAGGAAGCATCGAATCGTGTGAGAACGGCCTACAATACGGAACGAAGAGAATCGCGGATTGCGCGGATTAGGCGGATCCGCGCGGATGGCAGATGATCCGTTGCTTATCCGCGAAATCCGTGTAATCCGCAGTGAAGTGTTGGCGATCAGAAAGCGGCTTGCTATTCGCTGATTCGAGCGCCGATTCTTTGTCGGATGAAGTGTGGGGCGGGCTTCGCGTGAGCTTTTTCGAGTTGCGTGCGCGTTGACCAGAGTGGTTCGCGGCGCAGGGGGGCTTCGTCGATTTTGCGGGTGCCTGATTCAGCCCAGGCTTCGGCTTCGAGCGTGAGGCGGTTCAGCAGGCGTTCGACTTCGAGGCGGTAGTGTTCGATGCCGTCGCGGGTGAGATTGTTGGGAACGTGGATTTCCGGGCTGACCACTGCGCGGGCCCGGCTGAAAGGCCGCGGCAGGGCGTGGTGGTCCCAGGTGTTCAACCGCCAAGGTCGGTCGTAGCCAAATCCCATCGCGACGAGAGGCAGGTTCAGTTTGGAAGCCAAATAAATTGGTCCTTGAGCCAAGACTCTCCGTGGGCCGCGGGGGCCGTCGGGGGTGATGGTGAGGTTCATGTCGCGGCTGCGGCGGAACAGTTCTCGCAACCCTGACAGGCCGCCACGGTAGCTACTGCCGCGGGCGAACTCAAATCCCATGTAGTAAGCGGTGCGTGTGAGCATGTCGGCGTCGTGGTGCTGGCTGACGAGCATCGTCAGGTTGCAGTTTCCCCGGAGGTAGAGCGGGAACAGAAGGTACTCGTGCCAGAAGATGTAGATTTTCTGGCCCGCGTAAGTCGGCTTCACCGGGTCGATCGACTCGTCGTAATAGGCGCACTTGTATTCGAGTGTGCCCATCCAATGGCGAACGGCGGTAGAAACGAGCAGACCGCCGAGATTGTTGACGAGAGTCTTGGGGAGTTTCATGGCGTCCGTGCCAATGATTTAGGATGTGAGATTTAGGATGTAGGATGTGGCCAGTCGCCCGTGAAAACTTCGGTGGCGGGGCCGGTCATATAAACATGATTGTCGGATTCGTTCCACTCCAATTCCAAATCGCCGCCGGGGAGGTGGGCCAGAATTTTACGTCCCGTGCGGCCGGTGAGGACGCCGGCGACGCAGACGGCGCTAGCCCCGGTGCCGCATGCTAGCGTGATGCCGCTGCCCCGTTCCCAGGTTCGCATCGTGACTTCGGTCGGTGAGTGGACCTTCACAAAGTGGGCGTTGATCCGCTTGGGAAAGACAACCCAGCATTCCATTGCTGCACCGATCACTTCGAGTTGAATCTTCGACGGATCGTCGCAGTACAAAGTGACGTGGGGATTGCCCATCGAGACGCAGGTCATCCGCGGATCGATTCCCATCTGCTTCAACACAGGATCGCCTTCCCAGTTGGGCTCGATGAAATCCACGATTCGCTCACCGGGCAAAGTCGTCGGAATCTTCACCGCCTCCAAGATTGGCTCCCCCATATCGACGCGAACTTTCTGCACTTTGTCGCCGTTCACTTCAACGTCGAGCGTCAGCACCCCGCGGCCGGTTTCGATTTTTAGCGTGGGCTTCTTGGCGATGCCGTGGTCGTAGACGTATTTGGCGACGCAGCGGATGCCGTTGCCGCACATTTCCGATTCGCTGCCGTCGGCGTTGAACATTCGCATGCTGGCGTCGGCCATTTGCGACGGGCAAATGAGAATCAACCCATCGCCGCCGACGCCGAAATGCCGGTCGGCGATCTTGCGAGAAAGCTCAGCCGGGTCGGCGGGCATTGGCTCGGCGAAGCAATCGACGTAGACATAGTCGTTGCCGATGCCGTGCATTTTCGTGAAACGCATAGTCTAATTCGAGCCTGTTAATCCGTGAATTTTTACGATTTGATGCTGTGACTGCTGGATTCTATCGTTTCGCGATCCGCACGGCGAGTTCTCAAGCCATGAACCCCATGTTCCACCAAGGGCGCTGCAAGCTCAATGGTCCCGTCCAATGCCTCGGTCTGGAAAAGTCTGCTGATGTGTCACGACATTTTCACCTGCGCAGCGGTTCGATCGCTCCATCCGTCGCTCGCGTGCTCTGCGGAAACAGCGGCCGTTCGGCAGGCTGCATTCCGGCTTGCAATGATTGCAGTGCTTGAGTGACCGTGGGGAACGCCTCACGTTTTACGAGCGGATCGGCCAGCGTGCCCGTCACGCGAAATTCGACAATTTGCCCGCTGGCGGTTCGGGCCAGCGCGGTCCAAAACGGCAGTTGATTTTCGGTTCGGCCGAGAACCGAGTTTAGCCGCAGGTTGATTTCGGTGTCGAGGTTCATTTCTCCTTCGCCGACCAGGCTAATCACTTCGCCGCTGAAGTCGATGTGGTCGAGCAGGACATGATCTCCTTCGACGCGAAACTTCACGCGACTTTCCGTAAATGCGGTGGTGTCGGGCGGGCGCAGTTTCAGCATCTTCAGCAAGCTGACCAGCACCGGCAGTTGGTAAATATCGGCCTCACTCAGTTTCAGGTCTCCATATCCATTAAGCGTGTTTAGCCCACGGGCATCGCCATTTAAGACGATACTTGCCGTCACCTTGCCTTGAAGATTCTGCCGGCCCGGCAGCGCCTCGGTGCAAAACCGCGTCAAATCGCCGCCGGCAATGACCGATTGCAGCAAAAACTGCGGCTTGTCGCCGAGTACGAGATGCACATTGCCCTGCACGTTTCCGCCATAGCACTGAGCAGAAATCCGTCGCGGCAGCCGATTCGGCTCGCGCGGCTCGGCGTCGGACCCCAAGATCACTCGCCCTTCATCGATCCACATGGGGCCGCGCACGCCTGTAAACTGAAAGCCGTTCCAGGAAACGGAATCGACATTGAGCTCGCCTCGGCAATTCAGCCGTTGGCCCAACGGCTGTAGCGGGTCATACGCGCCGCTGAGGGTGACATTGCCATTGACGTTATTCAGCGCAACGCCCGTTTGCAGCGTCGCCTGCTGCATGTCGATTTCGAGGTTGGTCCAGGCGCTGCGAACGTTGCTCGGATGCACTTGATCGGGCGGCGAGTTCGGATCGAACGGTTGTTTGGGATCGCCCCACAAATCGAGCGTGCCGCGCAGCGCAATCATGCCTTTCGGCTGAAGTTGCCCCACCGCCTTTCGCAGCGCCGCGGGCAGCGCCATCATCAAGTCGGGGTCTTGATCGAGCCGCACTCGATCGACTGCGAAGTCTTTGAAGTGCACGTGCCACGGGCCGTCGGCGGAGTGCTGGCAAAAGCCGCTCGCGGATACCTGCGTGCGATTATTGTGAATCGCCTGCAAGTCGGCAAAATCGGCTCGACCTTCGCGAAACGTCACCTGGCCCCTCATCTGCTCGAGCCGATAAGGAAAAAACGATGGATGAATGGAAACCGACTCACCCGCCGGCGCAATCTTCGTGACGATGGTTGGCTGCGCATCGCCGGTTTGAAAATTCACATCGGCCGCGACAAGCTTGATCGAACCTCGCGGCTTCAAATCGTTCCACAACTGCCGCACGTGTGGATTGGGAATTGCGTCGCGCAGCTCATCCTCCAATGCGATTTCGTCGCCTTGAAAATGGAGTTGGAGTTGCGTGCCTGAACCGTCGACGGCCTGGTTCAAGTTGCCGTCGCAGAACACGCGGCCCGAGTCGTTGGTGCCCTGAAAACCGCGGAACATCCAAACATTGTCGACGACGTCGATTCGCCCTTCGACGTTGCTGAGCGGATAGCAAAACTTTTCGTAACACATCGAACAGCGGTTGAGCGTGATGTGCATTTCCTTGTGCATGCCGAGGTCGCGAGGGTCTTTTCGTTCGACGAATGTTTCCAGATTAAACGTGCCGATGGGTCGCAGCGATTGGATAATTTCACAGGCCTTCGCGTAGGGTATCGGCCGGGCTTCGCACATCGCCTGATACAGCGTTTGATCGATCGGCAGATATTCCCCGCGGACGGCCACTTTGCCGGTAAAATCTGGTCCGGGGTTAAAGAAAGTGCCGTCAATCTTGATGGGCCGGTTGGCTGCATAGGCGGTCAGTTCGATGTCGACTCGATTGTGCTTCAGTTGCACCGTGCCGCGGCCTTGCTGCAATCGGTATGGAAACCGGTAAAACGCGAATGACAGGCCATTGCATTCGACGCGTGCGTTGGTCTGCCAGCGATAGCCGTCATAGGAAAGATCGATGTCCTTGACGTTCACATAGCCGATGGGCAGAAACTTTCGCCATTGTTCCAACAGGTTTGGAGAGAGCAGCGCTTCCCATTGGCGACCGATAAACAGGCCCGTCGCCTCGCCGCGGATTCGAATCGGCGAGTTGGCCTCATAGCCGCCGACGGTTGCCGAGAGCGCGATCCGTCCGGGCCGATTGGTGGCCGTGAATTGATCGACGACAATGCCCGAATTGTCGGCATGGAACGTCGCTTCGATGTTGGGCAGCGACTGCGGCAATTCTGGCGCGTCAAAACGTGCCGATGCAAGGCGTCCATCAACCCGAAACTGCGGCTGGGTCCATCCGCGTGCATGTCGCACGGAAAAGCTCAAGCCTGCCTGCCCACGAAGCGGGCTTAGCCGCGGCGTCTTCGCGGAAAAGCTTGGCGGCAAGATTGCCAACAACTCCGGACAGATGTCCATTCCTGCCACGTCGCCATGGATTTCGATCTGTTCCGTTCGTTTGTCATAGGTTCCCGCGATTTGCACGTGTTGAACGTGGTCTGCCGACAGCGTTCCGTTCAACGTGCAAACACTTCCTTTCGATGGATCGCCGTTTCGCTCCGGAACAATGGTGAGATTGATATCTTTCAAATTGAACGCAGCAGGCGTCTGTCGCTGAGCATCGACCACGGCGACTTGCGCCCCTTCGATAATCATGTCTGGCGGCCGATCGCTGAATTTTGGCAGCGGCAGCAACTTCGCCACACTCCAACTGCCATCGAGCAGTCGAGTCGCTTGCATCCGTGGCCGCCGGATAGTTATCCGCGCGATCTGCGGCTCGTGTTGAATCAATTCCTGTAAGCTAGTCTGGCAGTTGAGAAAAATCTCGTCGAAGTAGATCAGCTCGGAATGTGCGCCGCGGACGTTGGGATCGTGAATCGACAAGCCGCGAATTTCAATTCCTTGGCCGTCTATCAGGCGCGCCGAACGCAGCGTGACGGCGAGGTGCTCGTAATGGGCCGCGAACTTGGCCTGGATTCGCTGGCGGATTTCGTCGTTCAGCCGGCTGTAGTAGTACAGCCCCACCCCGACCACGGCCAACAGCGCAGCCAGCAGCCCCCATTTGAACGCGAACCAACAGGCGTTGACGAATTCGCGAAACAGACGGTCCTCCTTGACCGAATGGACGTCGATGAATCGCGGCAGCTTCCCGCCGCCGACGCAGCAACTTACGCATCATCGGCCGGCAACGACGGCTGGAAGCCGCCGCGACGACAGACATTTCGACACTCAAAAGGGCTTGGCACCGAGTTGGAACCTCGCCGCCGCCCCTATTTCGGGCCTCGTATCGTAGAAGCCCTCGCCGAACTGGGTCAAGGGAAAAGCTTTACCGGATTTGATGACGAGCGAAGAGGTGCGGAAATCGAGCGATTCTCCGCGGTTGACGGTCGTTCGGCCACACTTCACCAAACCTGCCCGAAGCTCCCAGTCTTCCTCGATTTACATCGCCTTGCAGGCGGTTATACTCAATGGGCTTGTACACCAGCATGGGTGACTTTTTCAGGCCTAAATTTCTTGGGGATGCTTTTCATGACCGACGCACAGCGCAGGCGGCTTTTTTTGGGTTGCTTCATGGCGATGATCGCCACGGCCTTCGGTTTCGCCGTACGGGGCGCGATCATCAGCGATTGGGGCGTTCAATTCGGTTTGAGTGAGGAACAAAAAGGAATCATTCAAGGCGTGGGCCTTTATCCATTCGCGATATCGATCATTCTGTTCAGTCTAATTGTTGACAAGGTGGGTTATGGCTTTTGCATGGTCTTTGCCTTTATTGGACATGTCCTTTCCGCCTATCTCACGATTCGAGCGAACAGTTTTGAAAGCCTGTATGTAGCGACCTTTATCTATGCGCTTGCCAATGGAACGGTGGAAGCGGTCATTAACCCCGTCGTGGCAACAATCTACGACAAGAACAAGACGCACTGGCTCAATGTCCTGCATGCCGGATGGCCGGGAGGCCTGGTGCTGGGCGGATTGTTGGCGATTGCGATTTCCTACGGAAAGACTGGCCTGGAAAATCTTTCGGGCCATTTGTGGCAATGGCAGATGGGATTGGTATTTATCCCTGCCATCATTTATGGAGTCATTCTGTTTGGCCAAAAGTTTCCCGTCCAAGAGCGAGTTGCCGCAGGCGTGTCGTTCAAGGATATGTTGAAGGAATTCGGTTGGGGAAGCAGCTATGTCGTGTTTTTCTTTCTCGTGGCGGGCATTAGCCAGATTTTGAAAGTCAAGAATATCGAGCCGCTCGGCATTGGCTTTCAAGCGCTAATTGCAATCGTTCCGACGGTGTTGTTTGCTTTATACGTCAAGAGCTTCGGTCGGCCGATGTTTGTGTTCTTGCTGTTGGTGATGTTGTTGCTGGCGACGACCGAACTCGGCACCGACAGTTGGATCAGCGATATCATGAAGGCGGTCTTGGGGAACGAAAACCTTGGTATCATGTTTTTGGTATACACTTCCTCGATCATGTTCGTGCTGCGGTTTTTTGCCGGGCCAATCGTCCATGCGATTTCGCCGCTTGGCCTGTTGGCAACGTGCGCGGCCATCGCTGCGATTGGGCTTACCTGGTTGGCGAACGCCGGGGCCGCCGTCGGCGTGCTGTTTCTGGCCGCGACTCTGTACGGCTTTGGCAAGACGTTCTTCTGGCCGACCACGTTGGGAGTTGTCTCCGAGCAATATCCGCGCGGCGGAGCGTTGATGCTCAATGCCATCAGCGGCGTAGGAATGATCGCGGTTGGAACTCTTGGCAACCCGGCGATCGGCTATCTGCAAGATCAAGCGTTTACATCAATCATGCAGACCCAAGAGCCACAACTGCTGGCAAAAGTTGGCGAGACACAAACGAGCATTTTCGGCCCGCTGTTTGGCGAGACGAAAAAGCTCAATCAATCCGCCTATCGCGATTTGTCGATCGAACAACAGCAGGCCGTCGATCAGGTGCAAGTCGCAGCGAAACAGGGAACGCTGGCTAAGGTGGCGGTGTTGCCCGCAATCATGTTTGTCTGCTATCTGGGCCTCATTTTCTATTTCCGGGCAAAAGGGGGTTATCAGGCACAAGTCCTCGCGGGCCATGCCGCCGACGACGAGCGGTTTACGGGCGGCACCGTTGGACCGGTCGAAGCATGACGCTATCACGGTGACCTGAGGATCAACTCCGACTTGCATCGCTCCGCGATCATGCCGGCCGGGAACGCTGCTTTGACAATGCCGCCGGTGGGACTAGGCTCCGTCGCCAGCGATAGCACGGCCAGCGCATCCCACTTGTGAAATCCCATTGCTTGCAGCGGCCAACCTTGCCGTCGCCAAAGGATGACGAACATTTCTCGGATCAAGTGGCGGTCTTGATGGTGCAACGGGCGGGTATCGAGACGCACGACTCCCGTGGAGCCCGCTTCGTTCGGCAATAAGCAGCGGTCCAGCAACTCTTCCGCGAGCCGCTCGATTAGTCTTTGGGCGTCGGCGGCGATGTTGCCTAGTCGCAACAGGGAATGGTCAATATCAAACCGATACTGCTCGCGGAGGGCCGGCAGCAACTCGTGACGCAGCCGATTGCGGGTGAAATCCAATGATCGATTGGTGAGATCGACTCGATAGCCTTGCCCGCGTGCATCAAGATAGGAAAGCAGCTCGCTGCGACGCACTTCGAGCAACGGCCGGATCACCGTCACAGCAGCACTCAAGGGCCGCGCTCGCGGAATTCCGTCGAGGCCGGCCAATCCCGTGCCGCGGAGAATATTGAACAGGATGGATTCGACTCGGTCATCAGCCGTGTGGGCGGTCGCCACATATCGCGCCCCCAGTCGCTCGGCAGCCTGGCGCAAGAATGCGTACCGCTCCTGGCGAGCCGCCGCCTCGATGCCGTCACCACGACTTGCCGCCGGCGCTGCCGCGTCGGATTCGCAACACTCATAAGCCACTCCAAGTTGACCGGCCAATCGCCGCACAAACTCCGCATCGCCGTCTGCTTCGGCCCGCAAACGGTGGTTGAAATGAGCCACGCACAACCGCCCCGGTCCACCGAATTCTCTCTTGAATTTGACCAATGCGCAGGCGAGGGCTACGCTGTCTGCCCCGCCGGAAACAGCGGCGACAACCGACACATCACACCACAGTTCGGGCGGCCAATTCGTAGCCAGCGCTCGTTCCAGTGGCAAAAGTTCCGCAGTCATTCTTCCAGACATCTGGTTTTCCTAATGCGCCTCGGCTGCCCAAGTTGCCCGGACGCTGCAATCCGTAAAACATGACGGCACAACAAGTTATCGGCTGAATTATGATCCAGCGCGGGGTTGAAGTTTGCGTTCAGGCTGATAATATCTTAACAGTGAGCGCACAGCCTGAGCGAGCCAAGCGGACGGGTGGAATTCCTGCGGCTTGGACTCAAACCGGCCAGTCGCCCCAAAACCAGTTGAAAACCCGTAAAGTTCGAGTTGGCACGGCATCGGTAACGGCGCTGGGCTGGTATGACGACCAATCGCGGATTTTCTCACTGACGACGAGCTTGTAGGAACGACCAACCTTTCGCGTTTCGCCCGATTGCAATGAATTTTCTCTTGTTGATTTGGAGTCTCTTGCAGGGCCTGCTGCCCTGCGGCCGCTGGCCGGCTTTGGTTCGCAGCGCGCGGCAATGCTCCGTTGGCGATGCCGTACCAGTGTTTGGCCAAGTTGAGACGCGGATTGCTTACGGTTGGCTAACAGCCGCCCGAGTTCACCCCCTTTGTGCCCGTCCGCCTTGTAAGAATTGCGGCGGCGATGGTCCAGCCGGAAGAATTTCGGCATACCGTTCACAATGGCGGCGTTGATATTTAGTCGGATCGGCTGATTGCCGCATCAGTGCGGCAACGTTTCTCGCGGCTCGTCGGTGAGATTGCGCCGACATGGTTTCTGCCGCCTGCTGCTTGCGCCCCTTCGAACTTGTCGCAGACTAAGGGGAAGGTGTCCTTGTGGAAGCAGTCGTTATCGCCGTCACTGCGGTCTTGGCCGCCGCGTTGACCTTTGGCCTGGTCAAATTGCTCGATCATCTCCGTCGCCGAGATGCCGATACAGAAGCTCGCAAAATTCTGGAAGAAGCTCGGCGCGATTCAGACAATCGCAAAAAAGAGGCCGAGTTGGAAGTGAAGGAGATGGCGATTCAGCAAAAGGCCGAAGGAGAGCGCGAATTGTCGAAATTGCGCCAAGAATTGCACGAGCGCGAGCGGTTGCTCGACAAACGCCAAGACGCCGTCGAGCAACAATCCGATCAGGTTCGCAAGCAAGAGAAGATGGTGGAAACGACCCAGCGAAAGCTGGCCGAGCGGATTGAAGACACCAATCGTCGCAACGATGAACTGCAAAAGGCCCTCGATCTGCAACGGCAAACTTTGCATCAATTGAGCGGTTTGGGCCGCGAGGAAGCGACTCGTCGGCTGCTCGAAATGCTCGATCAAGAATTGCAACAAGAGCAAGGCGCGATCATCCAGCGTCACGAACGCAAAATGCAGGAAATGTGCGAAGCGAAGTCTCGGGAAATCCTGGTTACGGCCGTGCAGAGATATGCCGCCAGCCATACGGCGGAAACGACCACCAGTACCGTCGACATTCCCAACGACGAGATGAAAGGTCGCATCATCGGTCGTGAAGGTCGAAATATTCGCGCCTTCGAGAAAGCCACGGGCGTCGATGTGATCATCGACGACACGCCCGGCGTCGTGATTGTCAGCGGCTTCGACCCGGTGCGCCGGGAGATCGCCCGCATGGCCCTCGACAAGCTCATCATCGACGGCCGCATTCATCCATCGCGGATCGAAGAAGTCGTCGTGGAAACGCAGGCCGAAATGGAAAAGCACATTCAAAAATATGGCGACGAAGCCGTGCAAGAGGCCGGCGTCGGCCGACTGCATCAGAAAATCATCCACTTGCTCGGTCGGTTGCGATTCCGCACCAGTTACAGCCAAAATGTGCTGCGGCACTCGATTGAAGTAGCGTTTCTTGCCGGAATGCTGGCCGAAGAAATCGGCTTGGATGCCGATTTGGCCCGCCGCTGCGGCCTGTTGCACGACATCGGGAAAGCAGCCGACCACGAGGCCGAGGGCGGACATCCAAAAATCGGCGCGGAGTTGCTCAAGCGTTACGGCGAAGGCCCCGAAGTCGTCCATGCGGCCCTTGGACATCACGACGACATTCGAATCGATCATCCCTATACGGTGCTTGTGGCCGCCGCCGATGCTTGCAGCGCCTCTCGACCAGGCGCCCGGCGTGAAACGCTGGAGCGATATATTAAGCGAATGGAGGAACTCGAATCGATCGCCAAAGCCTTCCCCGGCGTCGAACAGGCGTTCGCCATTCAAGCCGGCCGAGAGTTGCGCGTCATCGCCAGCGCGAAAGACACCAACGATCAATCCGCGGCGAAAATCTGCCGCGATATTGCCAATGCCTTTGAACAGCAGTTGACCTATCCCGGCGAAATTAAAGTCACCATGATCCGTGAAACGCGGGTGACGGAACTGGCTCGGTAATGATGGAACCGCGGAGACTCAAAGACGCCAAAAGGCGGAAAATTGCCGATGGACGCGGAACAACGCAGATTCTTCAACCGACGAATTCAACAGAAACAACGAAGTGGTACTCGAAATGCAGCGTAACAGCATTGACTGAAACCTCTTGACGTTGAGCAGGCAATATTGGGCATTCGCGTTGTTGCAGAAAACTTCCTTTCGCCGATTTGCACTTTAACGGTGTAGCTCTTAACCAAATCACTTCATCCTCATGTTTGCTCTCTGCTTCTATCGGTGCTCAACGACGCTTAAAGTCTTGCTACTCTGCGTCGGTGCGCCTCTGCGGTGAAAAGCATATGCGCATCTTGCTCATCGGTGACATCGTCGGCAAACCGGGACGGCAAATCGCTTGCCGGGCGCTGGGGCCGCTGATCGAGCGTGAAGGGCTGGACTTCGTGATTGCCAATGCCGAGAACGCCGCCGGGGGAACCGGCATCACGCCCGCTATTTACCGCGAACTCACTGCGGCCGGCGTGGATGCGATCACGCTCGGCGACCACATCTATAAGCGCGGCGAAATCATCGGCGTGTTGCAGACCGAACCGAACATCGTCAAGCCGGCAAATTTTCCCAATGATGCGCCGGGACGCGAAGTTGCCATTGCCGCGGCCCGCAATGGCAAGCAAGTCGCTGTCTTGAGCCTGCTGGGCCGAGTCTTCATGCGGCCGGTCGATTGCCCCTATAAAGCGGCCGACCGGGTATTGGCGACACTCCCCAGCGACGTTCACGTGCGTGTGCTCGATTTTCACGCTGAAGCGACCAGCGATAAACAACTGATGGGCAGGTATCTCGATGGCCGCGTGTCGGCTGTCCTCGGCACGCACACGCATGTGCCCACGGCCGACGAATGCATTCTGCCAAGCGGCACGGCATTTCAGTGCGACGTCGGCATGACCGGTCCCTACGAAAGCATTCTCGGACGCCGCATCGATCGCGTGATGGAAACGACGCTGACCTTCAATCCAACGGCCTTCGACGTCGCCACGGGTGATGTGCGTTTGAGCGGCTCGATCGTCGATATCGACGACGCCACCGGTCGGGCCACAGAGATTCGTCGAATTGTCGTTCGCGAGGCCGATTTCGATCCGATTCCTTAAGTAGTTAGTCCAGAGCATCGCAGGGGTCGGCCCTGCCCCTCAAACCCCTTGACACGGAATGGAACGCCTGTATACTGTATTTATACAGTGCATATCCGAGCAAATATTCACAAGATCCGCCGAATGAAGCAATCAGCGAATGAACAATTTTCGCCTGAACCCTGCCCCCCGACGCGAACCGCCCCCCTTATTTTCCATCGACCCTCGCCACGGCTGGAACGTCAAAAACACTCGTAAATTCCCGGTCCGTTTCGCAGTCGCCTCCCAATTTTTTGCGCACCCCCCGGAAATGAACCGGAAATATGTCTCCCGCGAATCTGCACGGCGCTAGGGAAAAACCACACTCTTCTCACTCCTTCATTTCCACCACAAAAATATTTTTGAAAATCACGCCATTGAACTGGCCGGCAACCGCACCAGCCGCGACCTACCCAGCGGCAGTCTCGACCAGCTTTACAGTTACGACGGCCTCGATCGGCTGGTCTCCTATCAAGAAGGCACGATCGGCGGCGGCTCCATCGGCTCCCCCACCAAGCAGGCCGACTGGGCGCTCGACGGCCTGGGGAACTGGTCGGGCTACGTCGAGAAAACCTCCGGTTCGACCACGCTCGATCAGACTCGAGCCCA